>USJF01000016.1 GCA_900554935.1 uncultured Porphyromonas sp. | reverse complement strand
CCCGCCTCTGCCTAATCCACTTGAACTCCCCTCAAAAGGCCAATTAAGCCAAAAATCTAGCAAACTCTACAAAAGCATCATAAAAGAGTCCATAACTCACTGAAATAAAGCCCCATAACCAGCGCCCTAACGGAACCCATACCTCGGCAATCTTGGAGAGCCGAACGAAGCAAATACCGAGTTACAAACTACACCATCACTGAGTTACAAACTACCCAACCCCTGAGTTACAAACTACCCAATACCTGAGTTACAAACTACCCAATACCCGAGTTACAAACTCGACCTTTGCCCTTATAACCCAAAGATTTATAGCCGGAAATAGGCAATAACCTCCTTTGCGACGCTATCTAGCTCACCCTTTCTTCGATTTCGACACATGAGATAGTGCCTCGAAATCAGGAATTGTGAAATAATATGGCGAAACTAAAGCATTTTCTAGAGACAAAGTGGGAAGAAATCGGCAGAAAAAGTTATATTTGCTCTAAGTGTAAAACCTATAGGCATTGAACTAATAATGAATATGATACTTAAAAGACTCATGACACTGGGAGCACTCTTGCTCCTTAGCTGCACCCAAAGCTGGGCAGACGGGATCTCACTACAGGCAGTCACAGGTGGTAGATATATACCGCAGAGTGCTGGCTATGGCTTTCGCCCAATGGTAGACGGTAAGAGCTACACGGTGATCTCAGACGATGGCACGAAACTGGTACAGTACAGCTATGAAACGGGCAAGGAGGTAGCGGTGCTCTTTGATACTCGCAAAGCTCGCGACTGCGACTTTAAGACTTTTAGCGACTATCTCATCAGCGATAGTGGTCATCATATCATTATCCTAAGAGATTGGCGACCAATTTACCGACGGAGTGCCACCTATGATGCTTATCACTACGATGTGCGACGAAATAGGGTGGAGCCTCTGACGGCAAAGGGGCGCCGAGTACGTATTCCACTCCTTTCGCCAGATGGCCGTAGCTGCGCCTTCGTGGTAGATAATAATATCTATATCAAAAAGTTTGACTTCGATACCGAGGTGCAGGTGACCACTGATGGCCAATGGAATGAGATACTCAATGGTGTGACCGACTGGGTATACGAGGAGGAGCTCTATGTGACCAGCCTAATGAGCTGGAGCGACGATAGCCAGTATCTGGCCTTTGTACGCTCCGACGAAAGCAGGGTGAAGCAATTTGATATGACCATATTTGGCGATGCCCTTTACCCCTTTACCTATCAATTTAAGTATCCAAAGGCGGGGGAGGAGAATAGCAAGATTTCTATCCATCTCTATCATCTGGACAATCGAAAGACTGCAACGGTAGACCTTGGGATAAAGGAGGAATTCTACATCCCTCGGCTCGAATTTCATAATGGCAACCTCTATGTCTTTACTCTTAATAGGCACCAAAATCACCTTCGTTCGTACCAAGTGAACCCTCAAAGTCAGGTGGCTCGCCTCTGGATTGAGGATAAGGATGACCGCTACATTGATAGCAATAGCTGGGTACTGCAATTGGCCTTTACCCCTCAAGGAGTTTACTATGTGTCTGAAACCTCTGGCCGCCCACAGCTCTACCGATACGATAAGGCGGGGACAAGGCAGGAGCAGGTGACCAAGGGGGAGTATGATATCGACACCTTTTATGGGGTGACGAATCAGGGCGAATTGATTTACTCTATCGCCTATCCTACGCCAATGGAGCGGGTGGTAGTGGCACAAGATAGGAGGGGCAAGATACGCTATCTCTCTCCTGAGAGTGGCTGGAGCAACGCTACTTTCAGTAGCGATCTGAGCTATTACTTGCTCAATCATTCATCGGCAACAGAAGTGCCTAGATATGAGATTTGCCGGACGAAAGATGCCAAGACGCTTACGCTACTTGAGGATAACGAAGCTTTAAGGAATAGGTTGGCTCAGATCAAATACAGTCACCGGGAGTTTATTAAGGTAAATACACAGAGTGGACAACAGCTCAATGCCTGGATGCTGAAGCCTGAAGGCTTTGATCCCAGTAAAAAGTATCCACTCGTGATGACACAGTATAGCGGACCTGGCTCTCAGACAGTGAAGAATTGCTTTAGCTTCGGTTGGGAGGAGTATCTAGCACAGGAGGGCTTTGTGGTAGTGGCTGTGGATGGCCGTGGCACGGGGGCCCGTGGCAGTGAATTTAAGAAGTGTACCTATCTGCAAATGGGTATTCTGGAGACGCAAGACCAGATAGAGGCGGCTCAAGCCCTTGGAGAGCTCCCTTACATTGATGCCAAACGTATAGGTATCTATGGTTGGAGCTTTGGGGGGTATATGACGTTGATGACTATGACCCGTGGGCAAGGGACTTTTGCTGCTGGTGTAGCTGTGGCACCACCTACCGACTGGGGCCTATATGACTCTATCTATACGGAGCGATATATGCGTACGCCTCAAGAAAATGCCAAGGGTTATCAAGCGACTTCAGTAATGCCCTATGTCAGTGGTCTGAAGGGGGATCTACTCATTATCCAGGGTACGGCCGATGATAATGTGCATATGCAAAATGTGATGCACCTGGTCCCTGCTCTAGTGGAGGCGGATAAGGATTATAGGATGCTAGTTTATACCGACAAAAATCATAGTATCTACGGAGGAAACACTCGAAATCATCTATTCCGACAGATCACCAATCACTTCAAAAATAGCTTGATGAGATGATAGAGAGCAAAAAAGGGAGGCCTCTTCGCAAACCTGATTGGCTCAAAATAAGTATCTCTAGTACAGATAGCTACTCTGGCACTTCGGAGACTATCAAGCAAGCAGCTTTGCATACGATCTGCAGTAGTGGCAGATGTCCTAATCAAGCTGAATGCTGGAGCCGAGGTACCGCCACCTTTATGATAGGAGGTAATGAGTGCACCCGAGCTTGCCGCTTTTGTGGTACTCCCTCAAATAAGAGGCCGGCGCCACTAAATCCTGATGAACCAAGGCGTGTGGCGGAGAGTGTCCGGAGGATGGGGCTAAAGTATGTGGTGATCACTTCGGTGGATAGGGATGACTTGCCTGATGGCGGGGCCGATCATTGGCGACAGACGATAGAGGAGGTGCGTAGACTGAATCCACACGCTACGATTGAGGTATTGATCCCTGACTTTGGGGGGCGAATAGCTTCTCTGGACTTGGTATTGGAGAGCCGACCTGATGTGGTGGCTCACAACCTTGAGACGGTACGACGGCTGACGCCAACGGTTCGCCACCGTGCTACCTATGAGACTAGCATCTCGGTATTAAGGCACATTGCGGAGCGTGGCTTCGTTGCTAAAAGCGGTATAATGGTAGGGCTGGGAGAAACGCCGGAGGAGGTGAAGGAGCTATTTGCCGATTGTATTGAGGCGGGGGTCTCAACACTTACCATCGGGCAATACCTACGGCCTAGCCACCAGAATATACCTGTGGAGGAGTATGTCCACCCTGAGCAATTTAGAGCATACAAGAAGGAGGGAGAAGCAATGGGACTCTCGCATGTAGAGAGCGGGCCACTTGTACGCTCTTCTTATAGGGCAGACCAACAGTTTGAAGTGGCCAAAGAGCGTATTGACCTCAAGGATCTGCTTAGGAGATAATTGATGAAGCGATACTTTATACTATCCTTCCTACTACTGTTATTAACGTCACGGCTTGGTCAAGCTCAAGTGGGTTGGATGGGAGATCTGGATGAATATATCATTGAGGAAGGTATTATCTCGCATCAAAATAATGGCAAGTCGGGAAAAGCAACCATCTACAAGGACTTTATGGCTGAAGTTTCGGGAAACTTTACTTGGCGTCTCGGCTTTGAATTTATAGACAAACCTACTGATAGTAACTGCTTTGAGGTAACTCTTTTTTCCCTTTCGGATGGAGACTTTAGATATTACTATAAAGTCGTTCCAACAAGAGATAATACTAGCATAGGGTTGATAAAAGAGACCTATCAGGTGATTAATCAAAACAATAGCCGTAGGCTTTCAAGTACCTACCTCATTTCTTGGAGAAATACAGGGAGCTTATTATTATGGGACAACTTACAAGTTGAGGTGGACTACCAAGCTACTAAGGGGCTACGGTTTCAATCATTTAGCCCAGTTTCTGGCTTCCGGCAAAGTGATTGGATAGAAGTGGAGAGAGGAACACCTCGCTGGCGAATGAGCCTAAGCACTAAATTTACCTCACAGAAAAAGCTACATTACACATATCTTCTCCCTACGATTATCCCTAAGAATGATGGGGCTGTAGAGGAAGAGATCCATATAGCAGAGCAATGGGCGGAGCAACCTAGCATTGTACATCTTAAGCTCTCAGCCCCTGTTGACTTACGTGAGGCAACTGTCTCTTGTGATGGATTTCGACCTACTATCTATCCGGGAGAAAAACCAGAAGAGGTGGTGATCAATCTAGGAGCTGCCTTTCAACATGGGAATAGCTATCAATTTGAGGTCAAGAGGTTGATAGATAAAAATGGAAAATATCATGATCTCCAATTCCGAATAGATATTGAAGCAATTCAGCCAGGAACAACGACAATGCCTGAAGGTCTTTTCTTTACTGAAGTGATGGTATCACCTCCTGATGATGGACCGCTTCAGGGTACTAAGTACATTGAACTCTACAATAATACTGGCAATGCACTAAACCTTGCCAACGTTATTCTCAAATATGGGCACAAAAGGTATGGGCTTCCAAGTATTGTGGTGGCTCAAGATGCGTTTGCTATACTATTTCAGGAAAGTGACCCATACCCTACAAGGGTGGCTACACTTGTACCAATGAAGGAATTTCCAAACTTAAGTGGAAGTTTCAAAATACAAATACTAGGGAGCGATAAAAAGATATATGATACGCTCACATTTAATTCCCAAATCTATGGTGAGGGAGCACCTAAGGGGAAGGCATCGATAGAACGAGTGAGCTACAAGCCCGATCTTTGGCGAAGAAGTATGCACCCAAATGGCGGTACCCCGGGGATGCCCACTACTCTACAACCATATCAGAATGTAGCTTCTAAAAGCGTTGTGATTAATGAATTGCTCCTATCTCCACCAACTACAGGGGAGAAGTACATCGAATTATACAATGCTTCTACAAAGCCCGTCAATCTTGCCGACCTATATCTCACTTACCGAAATAAGGAGGAAAGTGTCTCTGCGACATCTTGGCTACTGGTGCCGAATAACTATATATTACAACCTAATAACTTTGTTGTGCTAACGCCCTATCCGGATGCCCTTAGTAGACTATATCCTGAGCAAGATAGCAATACGTTTGTGGAACGTATTGACTTTCCTAGCATCTCTACAACCTACTCTGAAATAACGCTACAAGCGCACTCAAATAGGGAAGTGATTGATAAAGTGATATATCGACGGCAGTGGCTGGGAGATACGAGCACCGACCGAACGGGTTATTCTCTTGAACGTCTATCTCCTAATGCCGACGGTACGAAGAAGGAAAGTTGGCAACGAGCTCAAGAGAATGGAATAAAGAAAAATACAGGTGGTACACCAGGACGACCCAATAACGCCAAAGGAATGCTACCTCCGAATGGGAATAATTATATTGGCGGGGAATGGCCTGATAACCATGAACTGAGTTACGAACAGCTGGAACCACTTCTCAAAGCATTCGCACCACTAGCTACATTAACTATATATTCTATCAATGGTGATTTGCTTATGAAAGCTCAGGGGGAAGAGGTACAAAATACTCTACAAAATATCCGACTCGGGAACCTACCGTTCCCAAGTATGCTCATGGTACTAGATCTACAGTTGCAAAACCCAGACAAAGAGCCAAGCACTCTCTGTTACCGAGCTGTCTGGCTCCACATCTAAAAGAAATTTATAGAGTATTAGAAATTAAGAAAGAATCAATAGAATAGAGAGAATGCTACCTGAAGGGTCATTCTCGCACATTTGCTAAATACAATTGATTTAGTTTACTTAAAGAACTCCTCAGCCTTCATGTCGATATGCTTC
The DNA here is from genome assembly GCA_900554935.1 of uncultured Porphyromonas sp. Classification (GTDB taxonomy): domain Bacteria; phylum Bacteroidota; class Bacteroidia; order Bacteroidales; family Porphyromonadaceae; genus Porphyromonas_A. The sequence continues at coordinate 8,949 of USJF01000016.1, read as the reverse complement.
GGCCTCAAGAAGAGAAGCTGCAGTAAGAGGGCTACCAGCACAATACCTCCTAACGCACTGAAGGCCATACCAAGGTTGCCACCTGCCGTGAAATTACCCAATACGGAGGTGATGATAGCACCCGAGAAGACGCCCATCATATTCATAAAACCGTACGCCGTGGAGCGGAGGTTATCTGGGACAAACTGGCAAAGGATCGGCATATTATTGGCATCAAAAAGACCAAAACCAACACCAAACATAAAGGCTGCACCGAAGAGTGCCACCACCGTATGTCCTAGCCCAATGAGCACCAGTGAAGGGATGGTCAATGCCAAACCAATGGCACTGGTATAGACCCTACCACGTAGGTTTTTGCTTGACCAGCGGTCGGAAAGGATTCCACCACACAGTACCCCCACGAAGCTACTGGCAGCAATGGAGATAGTTGCTAGCGGACCAGCCTCTTTCATCGACATACCTAGGTTCTCGCTAAAGAGCGTAGGTAACCAGTTTTTGGTAGCCCAACCTGGTAGGCTAGGCACGGCAAAGACAAACAGCAACACCCAAAAAGCAGGTGTGCGGAAGAGGTAGCCAAGGCTCTTAACCACAGGTACACTCGTCTTGGTGTTAGACCTAGCTGGAATGGCACGCTTATCCATCAGCAAAAAGGCAAGTACCACCGCATAGGTCACTCCAATACCACCGAGAACGATAAAAAGATTATGCCAACTAGTAGTGCCGGCAATCTTAGCCCCATAGCCACCCAGTGCCTGCCCCAGGTAAAGACCGGTCATGTGAAGCCCTACGGCGAGCGAACGTGTTTTCCCCTGATGGTACTCAGTAATCAGTGCCAAACCGGCAGGGATATAGAGTGCTTCGCTCACGCCCATAAAGGCACGCAGACCAAGCATCACATGGAAGTCCTCCACAAAACCCATCGCCAGTGTCACGGCACTCCACACCCCTAGGCTACCCACAATCAGCCACTTGCGGCTAATACGGTCGGCAATAGCCCCGGCAAACGGACTCACAAGGCCATATATCCAGAGGAATATCGCCATGAGCCATCCAAAGTAGCGAGGGTCTTGAAGCTCCGTGATATCGAGCGACATCGCTTCCTTCATTGTAGAAAGCACCTGACGGTCTAGGTAGTTGAGCAGAGCCACAAAGCTAAGCAGTGCTACCACCACCCACTTGTACCAGCTACTTCCCTTTATCTCTTCTAATCTACTCATATCAATATCTATTAAAATAAAAGTGAGGTGCCAGTGCATACGCTCCAGCACCTCACTATGCTCATCGTACAATGTTATTAGTAGCCCTCAGTTTGAGTAATATACTCAGGATCCTTAGAGATAAGCGAATTGGATAGAGGTAGATAGATCATGTGTCTATTCTCCTTCTTCAGATTTGTGACGTAGTCAAAGACTAGATCGTCGCCAGCCCTTACCAAATCCCACCATCTCTTGCCTTCACCTGCAAACTCTCTCAGACGCTCATCAAGGATGGCACGCTTATTATCAAGCTTGCTCTTAGAGATATACTTCACGGCAACACCAGCACGCTCACGTATTTTATTAATCTCGGCAGAAGGGTCCTCACCCAACTGGTTTTTAGCCTCAGCAAGAAGCAGAAGCACATCAGCATAGCGGTAAAGAGGGATATTCTCCCAATACCTACGCTCTCCAGATTCATCAGTATACCCCATAAACTTAGAGAGAGCAGCACCTTTGTAATACTTACTAGCAAGGTTGTGAACATCAACTGGCTTACCAGGCTCATAGAATAAGATAAACGTATTCTGACGCTTATCGCCATCAAACTCATAGAGTTTATTGATGGCAAACTGAGATACTCCGTATCTATTGCCACCTTGGAAGCCATAATAGTCACCTACCATATTTCCTTTTTGGTCTACCACAGAAACCACATCACCTGCTTTGGCAGTCAAGCTACCATACCAGTGAGAACTTTGATTTTCCTTATAGTCAAAAGCAAAAATAAACTCTTTGTTACGTTCGTTATCAATGCCCCAAAGCTTATCATAAGCGACTAAGTTTCCCTTGACTAATTCAAGAGCTTCCTTAGCAGCTTGGAAGTCAGCTTGACCACCATTAAGTACCTGTCCTTTCCATAAGAGAACATCACCTTTTAGTGTTAAAGTAGCATTCTTAGACCAATACGCTGCAGAGTTGCGCCAATTATCGGTTCCCGACTTTTCGTAGTACTCCAACGACTTAGCAATGTCATCAAGAACTTGCTTCATCACCTCAGCCTTAGGAGCACGCTTCCGCTTCTGAACGCTTTCATTGGCAATAAAGTCGCCATCAGCGGGGTCGGTACTAATGACCGCGTCGCCCCAGGTCTTAAGCAACGTATAATATACTAAGGCTCTAATGCCATGCATTTGTGCCATCATGTTATTAAAATCCTTAGTATTTGATGCTAATGGCGATTTTGGCGCATTAGCAATAAAGTCATTCAGATTGTGTATAAAACCATAGAAGTCAGCAAAGTTACTTCCATATGGGGCCTTTAGTGCATTGAAGTCATTTTGAATGAGGTCTTTATTCCACGCATCCTCCATTGCCTTTCCGCCCCATAGGTCACTACGCACCTCTCCTAGTGTCCAAAAAGTCTCTGCATAGCTTCTGAACCTAGTGTAGTTGCCTATAAATGCAGCTCTTGCTCGGTCTTCAGTATCCCAAAAGGCGTGATATGTTAATGAACTATCTGGCTTCAAATCAAGAAGCCCTTTGCAACCGGTAAGGGATAGAAGCACCAAAGCTACTGCTACTATTTTTGTAATATATCTATTTGTCTTCATAATCTAAGGATATGATTAAAATGTAACATTTAGACCAAAGGTAAAGGTCTTAGGAAGAGGGTAGGCACCCATCATAGAAGCTCCATACTCAGGGGAGCTACCATTATAGGCTGTGAAGTAATGGAGATTGGAGCCAGTAAGATATAGCCTTACATTCTTGATCATATCCCCTAGTAGTGGCTTATCGTAAGTGTAGCTTAGCGTCACCTCACGGATGGCTAGGTAATCCCCCTTCTGTAGGTTAGCACTACTTCCAGAATCTATACTTCCTTGGTCTCCACCACCTGCTTGGTGATTCTTTTGAGGATCTACGAAGGTATAGCTTGGGATATTGGAATCTTTATTAGTCTCACTCCAAGTATCTAGGATCTGTACAGGTCCATTTTGATTACCTTGAGTCTGAGCAATACCCTTGATATAACGACCATTCCACATTAAGTGCCCAATGGCAAAGTCTGTCTTAATATAGAGATCAAATCCCTTGTACCCAATATTGGTATTGAGGCCACCGATGAGCCAAGGAGTGGTACGACCCATCACCTTACGGTCTTTTCCATCAATAACACCATCTCCATTAAGGTCTTTCCAACGAGCATCACCTAGGAAGCGCTTATCCTTATGCTTTGCAAATTGAACAATTCTATCCTTATCCTTATCAAGTTCTGCTTGAGTCTTATAGACGCCGTCAAAGATATAAGCTGTTACCAAGTCATATCCTAGTCGCTCACCCTCCTGCTGGCCACCTACCCAGATAGTCTTCTTAGGGTCATTAGGATCTACGATCTCAGTACCACCCTGTCGGTTTTTCTCCAATCCATTATTTGGCAGTTTCTTTGCATAGCTCTTGATAGAAGTAAAGTTGGCTCCCATAGACCAATAGAAATCCTTGGTCTTTATGATATCTGCATTGATTGCCAGTTCTATACCTCTATTCTGAAGAATACCGTTATTGGTCTTAACTGTAGAAAATCCAGACCAGTAAGCTAAGTCCTTATCAGCCAACTTATCCATCACATCACGGATAAAGTACTCAGTAGTGACGGTGATTCGATTGTTCAATAAACCAAGGTCAAGACCGAAGTTGAGTGTAGTAGAACGCTCCCAACGAAGCGGAAAGTTAGGAAGAACTGTATTTACGTATCCTGATTGAGAGTCGTAAGTACCATTACCTGCATATAGACCATATACTGTATAGTCTCCTAGCACATCCACATTACCATTGACACCATAGGAGATACGTGGCTTTAGGGTATTGATGTAATTTTTAAGGGCACTCTCCTTATAGAAAGTTTCATTGTGTGCATTCCAACCAAGTGATATGCCAGGGAAGAAACCATACTTCTGCTGTGCCAATCTTGAAGTGCCATCATATCGGAATGTTAGCCCCAATAGGTACCTATAGTCGTAATCATAATTGATCTGACCGAATAGTGAAGCAATGGCATAGGCAGAGTGGCTAGAAGTTGGTTTTCCATCTGTCTCTGCACCCGCATTTAGTGTATGAACAATATCTGTGGGTGAACCTTTTGTTGAAGCTGAAGATTCAAAGTACTTATTAATAAAGTATTCAGTACCGAGCAAAACGGCTAGATTGTGCTTCTCTCTAAATGTGTCCCGATAATTGAGCGTACCTGTGAATTGATTTCTGATGGTACGATCATATCCTACACCAGCTTTACGGGTAGTATTAAGCGAACCTTTAGAAACGAATGCGTGATTAAAACTCTCATTATTGTTATTGATCATAAAGTGGCTACCACGAAGGGTCAATGTCAGCTGATCAATAATCTTGTAATCAATTGAGACATTACCAGTGAAGCGTTGTTCTAGGTTGTACTGCTCAAACTTATCGTGGTAGTAAAGTGGATTTCCAAATCCGAACTCATAGCCAGGATGTGGACGATCTGAATTGGACCCATCAGGATTGGCATAGAACTTACGCGTGGTAGGAGCCAGTCCTGCAGAGCGTTGGAATATATTGTATATATTATCAAATGGAACGTTCTGATTGGATAGGCTATATATAACCCCCGATGAAATACGGAGCTTATCCGTGATATTGTAGCTACCATTGAATGTTCCTGAGAATCGAGTAAATGAAGATCCAAGAACCAATCCTTTATCGCTTAAGTATCCAAGGCCTAAATAGTAAGTCCCCTTATCATTACCTCCAGAAGCATTAATAGAGTAATCTTGAGAGAAAGAAGGCTGGAAAAAGGAGTCAAAGAAATGATTATCCTGGAAAATTAGCTTCTTTCCTGGATTGATAGGGTCATCCATTGAGTGCCACTCTGGGAACTTCAATAGATACTCATTAGCCTTAGTTAGTTCTCCAATAGTATAGTATCCATTTAAAATATCATTACCTGTAGCAGCACCATTATTACCAGAAAGATATGCTTCGAAGCCATTAGGATCAATATTCGCTTGATATCTCTTTATTGCCAATCTATTCATACGAACATAGTCGGGGGCAGATAGATATTGCATTGGATCTTGAGGGCGAGTATTGGTCGATAATTTGGCACGCACTTGAATGCTTGAGGTACCAGTCTTGCCTTTCTTGGTAGTGACGATAATCACACCATTAGCTGCACGAGCACCATATACTGCAGTTGAGGCGGCATCCTTCATCACTTCAATAGAAGCAATATCATCAGCGTTCAGTGCATAGAAAGAGCCTGGAACGCCATCGATCAATACTAGAGGAGAGCCACCACCATTCCAATCTGTACCACCACGGAGCACCATACTTGGTGTACTACCTGGCTGACCCGTTGTAGCAGAGACACGAAGTCCCGGGATCGTACCTTGGAGAGCAGTTGCTGCATTTGAGCGTGGAGCACTCTCAAGTACCTTATTATCTAGTTTTGCTACAGAGGTAGTCATCTCCGACCTCTTTTGTGTGGTATATCCTACGACTACGACTTCATCGAGGAGCTCGTTGTCGGGGTGTAGGGTGATAGAGAAGTTGGTTTGTCCATTGATAGGTATCTCGATGGTCTTCATACCGACGTAAGAGATACGAAGCGTTCCCTTAGCGGGAGCGTTGGGGATGGTAAATTCGCCATCCAGATTGGTGAGAGCTCCCTTAGAGGTATCCTCCGCCACTGCCACCGAGGCACCGATAACGGGGTCACCTAGGTCGTCCACCACCGTACCCTTGAGCGTTACGCTCTGAGCAAGTAGCTGGGCAGCAGGAAGCATCACAAGAGCGAGCAATAGCGACATCAGCCTTGCCACACCCCATGTTTTGGTTTTAGATAGTTGTTCCATACAGTTTATAAAATAGGTTTGATACTAATACAATTCAATAGCTTACATGTGAGAGATCTCATCGCAGAGCAATGCCGACTTCACCAGCATACGAGGGATATGGAAAGGTCCCTTAAATAGGTTTCCCTTGGCTGGCTGAGCCACCGTACCATCTCTATGTAGATAGCCATACCACTCTCCTTTCTCCTCATCTCGGAGGTGTTGCCACATCCAGTTGTGTGCCATTTGGTGCCACTCCAAATACTTCTCATTGTGCGTAATCAGGTAGGCATATAGCGAAGCAATCACCGCCTCCGTCTGTGGCCACCAGAACTTCATATCCTGTGAGTAGTCTTGAGCTGGGAAGCCTTTGCAATCACGGAAGTTGATGATCCCGCCATACTCCTTATCCCAACCCCACTGCCAGGCATCCTCTAGTACCTTAATGGCGAAGTCCCTAGCTTCATCGGCCCAGTCACTCTCCTTGAATACCTTACTTGCCTCCATCAGGAACCAAGCAGTCTCGATACAGTGCCCAGGATTAATCACCCGCCCATTGAGCGTATCAATCAGCTCCCCTTCGGGCGTCACCATTTCCAGAAGGGCGTGGTAATTGGGCTGATAAAGTTTATCCTTGATCAGCCTAAAAGAGCTCCTCGCCTGCTCATGAAGACACGGGTCATCGCTCACCGAACGAAGTACCACCGCCACATTCATCATAATCATAGAGATGCTGTGACCGATTGCCTGCTGAGTAGGGAGGTACTTAGGCTCTAGTATTCCTGGAGTGGCGAGCCAATGCTGTACCTCCTTAAATAGCTTCAATGCCCGCTCAGCATAATTCATCTTACCCGTCGCCTTGGCATACTCAACCCAGCCAATAATAGCAAAGCTCTCAGAGAAGACATAGCGACGCTTACGAAGTGGCGTCCCATCGGCCTTCACCTCGAAATACATTCGCCCATCAGAGGGATCAAAACACTTCTCAAGGAAAGGAAGAATCACCTCGCACGCCTCCAGCCACTCAGGTCGCTGCTCAATCTCATTATAGGCGTAAGCAAAAGAGAAGAGGCTACGCCCTTGAAACCAGACCGATTTGGTGCTATCCATCAGCGTACCATCACGATCCACACAGGTGTAGATTCCCCCATGCTCCCTATCGAGACCATGCTCCAACCAAAAAGGGAGGATATTCTCGGTCAACTCCCGAGTATATAATTGTCTGTAATCCTTTAGCTGCATATCCGCTTAGTGCTTATTGCATTTATTGAAGAAGTCAATCTCCTCCAGCTGACGCTTCACTTCGGCCTCCTCAGCTGGCTCTAGGTTGCGGAATGGTATACGATTAGGACCAAGGTCAAGCCCTAAGAACTTCATAATCCGTTTGCCAGCCACGATATTACCACGGAACTGAGCGATCACATTGATCACTGCCTGAGCGTAATTTTGGCACTCCACTGCCTTCTTTACATCTCCAGCATTCCACGCATCGATAATACCCACAAGTACATTACCGATATAGTTCCCCGTACCGCTGATACCACCTTGTGCACCACCCATCACGAGCGCCGAAAGGATCGTCTCGTCCTGTCCATGGAGCATATCAAATTTACCATCCTTATAGAGCATACATTGATTGTACTCGTAAAGGCTCTCATAGGTGTACTTGATACCAGCCAGAGTAGGTATCTCCTTCTCCGCCAGCTTCAAAAAGTCCATCATAGAGAGGTAAGCCCCATTGAATACGGGGATATGATAATAGTAGAAAGGTAGCTCTGGCGCTCCCTCAGCAATTTGCTTGCAGTAGGCAACCAACTCCTCCACACGTGCCACCTTGGGGAAAGGCGAAGCCATCGCTCCGATACCCATTGCTCCAATCTCCTGAGCGTGCTTAGCAAGCTTCTGGCTACTCCTCACGCAGGTAGCGCCTACATGTACAATCACACCAAAGTTATCCCAGCCTTTAGTCGACTCGATCCACGCCTCGGCTAGTTTCATACGCTCCTCATCAGTAAGCATATACCCTTCGCCCGAAGAGCCGTTGATAAAGACGCCAACAAGGCCATTATCGTGTAGCAACTTGGCATACTGTGGAATAATTTCATAATTAACCTCCGAGCCATCGGCTGTAAAGGGAGTAAAGGGGGCAGTGATCAGCCCTTTGATCTTCTTAAATTGCTTCATATAATATATGTTTTGATAAAATTATCCTTAGTTACTTAATCTTCAAATACCAGATATTGGGCGTCCTCAATCGAGGCTTTAGCTCTCCGCCGACCAGATAGGCCATACCTCCTTTTACCGAAAGCACCGCCCCAGCAGTGGCAAAGGCCGGCTCTTCTGCCACCACCTCCCACTCGTCCGACTGGGGATTAAACTTCAGCAAAGCTGGCATAAAGCGGTATGCCTCAGGGCTCTGCGAGAGATAAACTTTGCGAGCTTCGTCAAACTGTGCCAAGAGCTGCTCATCGGGCTCTGTAGCTCTACGTGCCTGCCCTTCACGATACTCTCTATCCAGGGCACTCTGGAAGATATCCCAATCCACCCCACCAGCTAGATAGACCGTACCATTACTCGGATCACAAGAGACTGCACTACCCACGAAAAGCAACTTTCGTGACCCGCTACTGAGTGTAATCGTAGGCTCATTTGCCACCACTTTCCACTCAGGCAATTGCGCCTCAAGAGAGAGACTATACCCCTTCGCCTGCATATAAGGAGGCTCCTCCCCATTGGCTGGACGGAACCCACCGAATAGATAGAGACTTCCACAGCTATTGAAGAGGACTGGCTGGACTCTAGCTCCTTCGGGCAATGGTAGCGTCGCCGAGCTTTCTCCCGTAGAGAGTGCCACCTTAGTGAGTTGCAAAAGAGGTTCAACACCC
>USJF01000015.1 GCA_900554935.1 uncultured Porphyromonas sp. | reverse complement strand
ATTAGCACCGCTTGGTCGGGCATCACGATTACTTTGGACTCGTCGCCACCTGAGTAGGCTCTTTCCGATACCTGCCAGGTCTCCCCTTCGTCGTCGGAATAGACGAGGTAGTTATCTAGCTTGTACTGGGCATCGGGGCGAATGGCGGTGACGAACATGATGCGACCGCTCTCTGTCACGGCACCTTGGCCTGAGGCGCAGAAGGCACTCCAAAATTGGCTTCTCTGTGGGTCGGTGCACTCTGCGCCGTAGATGAAGTGGGTGATATCGCGTGCGGGGCTCCAGGTGGCACCATCGTCATCGCTGGTCATCATATAAGTAGGCATTGGTTGATCTAGTCGGCCATGCCAAAGTCCAGGACCGCCGATAAAGAGCATCACTAGCTTGCCACTCTTGGTCTGCACAATCGCCACATCGCCATACCCCTTGCCGTAGCCTGTGCCGTGGATGAGGATCTGGGGCTTGCTCCAGGTCTTGCCATTATCGAAGCTCCGACGCAGGATAATGTCGATATCCTCTGGAATGTCGGTCTGATTGTACTTCCTTCGGTCGGCGAAGGCGAGGAGTACTCCGCTCTGTGTCTTGTGAATCACGGGGATGCGGTAGTTGCGACTACCACCATCACCGGGGACGAAAAGTGGCTTATAGGATCTAAAGAATCGGCGGAAGGTCTCGTCGCCCACCTGCTTCAGCTTCAGTGCTACTCCATTGAGCATCGCCTCTTTTATCCTACAGCGTAGGATATGGTGTGGGGAGTATGGCTCGGGTGTGGTGAGGTTGGCAGAGAGATAGAGCACTTTGGCGCCCTCGTAAGCTTTGCCCGAAAGGGTTGCTTCGCACCAGCTATTGAGGGGATGAACCTTGTAGGGCACTCGGCCTTTGTAATCATCAAGGTCGCGTACCGCAAGGGAGTCGGAGGTGAGTAGCTCTAGCCCTGCTATCAGGCGCTGACTCTCGGTGGGGATGGCAAAACGGAGTTGTAGCTGATCGCCTCGCTTGAGTGGTTGCTCTAGCTCTATGGCTACTAGTGTCTTATGCTGCTCCCCTGCTTCTACTCCGTGGCGGGATGGATAGAGCTTGATGCTCCCCTCTTGTGCCGAAAGGAGGGAAGAGAGGCAGAGTAGTATGGTGGCTAGTAGAAGCCCCTTTTTTATCATGATACTTTATAGTGCTAGATTATCCTTCTCTATATCTTTGAAGTAGCGGTAGGTGGCTACGCGTAGCTCTCCACAAGCTGCTTCGTCGCATACGATAATGCCGTGGGGGTGTAGCTGGAGTGCTGAGATGGTCCACATCTGGCTGATGGCTCCCTCTATGCCTTGCTTCAGTGCTACTGCTTTCTTCTGTCCATTGGCTAGGATCATCACCTCTTTGGCATCCATGACAGTACCAACGCCTACGGTGAGAGCTGTCTTGGGGACTAGGCTGATGTCATTATCAAAGAAGCGAGAGTTGACTTCGATGGTATCGGAAGTGAGGGTCTTGACCCGTGTGCGTGATGAGAGCGATGAGCCTGGCTCATTGAAGGCGATGTGCCCGTCCTCTCCTATGCCTCCGATAAAGAGGTCTATCCCGCCATAAGACTGGATCTTCTCCTCATACTTTCTGCACTCCTCTAGTAGGTCGGGAGCATTGCCATTGAGGATATTGGTATTCTCCTTACGGATATTGATATGGCTAAAGAAGTTGCTCCACATAAAGGTGTAGTAGCTCTGCTCGTGCTCCTTGGGGATGCCGATATACTCGTCCATATTGAAGGTGACTACATGCTCGAAGCTCACTTTGCCCGCTTTATTGAGCTCTATCAATTCGTGGTACATCCCGAGGGGTGTGGAGCCGGTAGGTAAGCCGAGTACAAAAGGCTTCTCGGCGGTAGGACGGGCACTATTGATGCGCTCTGCTACGTGGCGTGCTGCCCACTTAGCTAGCAACTCTTTGTTCTCTTGGATAATTACTCTCATAACCTTTTATCGTAGTTTTATGGTAAAAAAGAGCGATGGAGGAGCGAATCTCCTCCATCACTTTACTCTCTCAATATATTATTTTAGTACCGCTTCGGCCATTAATCGGCCTAGCTCCCAAGCAGCTGCTTTATCCTCCAGAGAGGGGGCTTGAGATAGCTTGATAGACTCTGCCACCTTGGTCCACTTGCGTGCCTCTGCCCACTCTTCTAGTGGAGTGATGGTATTGGGATTCCAAGTGCCCGAACCAAAGACTGCATAGAGGCGGTCGGGGATATTGCGCTCTGCCAGCTGGTAGAGTGCATCCTGTACGTTGGGCCATACGCCATTATTATAGGTAGGTGAGCCGATGATCACACCTTTGTAGCGGAAGACGTCGGAGATCACTTGCGACACACTGGAGTGCCCCATATGGTGAAGCACTACGCGATTGACGCCGTGGGCACCGAGTGAACGACCGATCACCTCGGCTAGCTCATCAGTATTGCCATACATAGAGCCGTAGACAATCACTACTCCTGGCTCTGCCTCGTAGGTGGCCATCTTGCGGTAGAGCTCTAGCACCTCGGGGATATGCTTACGCCAAACTACTCCGTGCACAGGGGCAATAATCTTGATATCTAGCTTCAGTGCCTTATCTATAGCGCGCTGTACGAAGCTACCATACTTGCCCACGATATTGGTGTAGTATCTATGTGCTTCGGGAAGATAGGCGGCAAGGTCGTGTTGCTCATCCCAGAAGCCTCCATCTATCGCACCGTAAGCACCAAAGGCATCGGCAGAGAAGAGGGTCTTTTCCTTAGCATCGTAGGTAAACATCACCTCTGGCCAGTGCACCATAGGGGCGAAGACAAACTGTAGCTCTCGGCTACCGATATTGAGCGGAGTCTTTTCGTCTACCTCCATAAACTTATCGGGACAAACGCCATAGCCCTCTAGCATCGACTTGGTCTTCTTATTGCTCACAACCGTCACTTCGGGGTGGCGGCGGAGTAACAGTCCGATAGAGCCGGAGTGGTCTGGCTCCATGTGCTGTACAATCAGGTAGTGCAGTGGCTCCCCATCCAAGGCGCTATCTAGCTGTGAGAAAAAACGCTCAGAAAGCCCTACATCTACCGTATCGAGGAGTACATTCTTCTCATCCTTGATGAGATAGTTATTGTACGCCATACCGTGGGGAAGTGGATAGAGGTGCTCGAAGAACCTCTGGGTCCTATCGTTTTGACCAAAGTAATAGGTCGATTCATTGATTTTGAGTTGATATTTCATAAAAATAATCTAATCTTTGCCTACACTAGGCAGGTAAATAACTACTTTTGATATATGCTATTGCCGCCTCGGCGGTACTCTTTAATAGGTTGCTTAAAGCTATAGACAATCGAAGCAATGCCGATGAGCACAAAGGGGATGCTGAGCCACTGTCCCATATTGAGGGTCATGCCCGCTTCAAAGTCCACTTGGGCGTTTTTGACAAACTCGATGAAGAAGCGACCTGTGAAGATCATCACCATAGCTACGCCAAAGATAAGCCCTTCTCGCTTCTCGGCATCTCGCTTCCAGTAGAGCCACATGCAGACCGCGAAGACCAGTAGATAGATCGCTGCTTCGTAGAGCTGCGTAGGGTGGGAAGGGGCAGTGAAGATGGGCTCTGCACCTGCTTGCCACTGGTGGATATTCTCAATGAAGCGGAAGCCCCAAGGCAGGTCAGTGGCATGGCCATAGATCTCGTGATTCATCAGGTTGCCGAGACGGATCATCGCCGCCACTAAGCCCACAGGGACGCAGAGGCGGTCGAAGGTCCAGAGCATACTCTGGTGGCTCACTCGCTTGGAGTAGATCCAGATGGCGACCATAATACCAATGACACCACCGTGGCTCGCTAGTCCTCCCTCCCATGTCTTGAGTATCTCAATGGGATTGGCAAGGTAGTAGCTCGGTTCGTAAAAGAGGCAATGCCCTAGTCGAGCCCCCACAATTGTGGCCACTAGTACATACAATGCCAGCTGATTGAAGGACTTCTCTGTGAGATTTTCGTGCTTCCACATCTTGGAGAGAATACCTCCGCCGAAGACGATGAGCCCTACAGCAAATAGCACTCCATACCAGCCAAGTCGTAGGCTGCCCGATTGGAAGATAATCGGATCAACCGTCCAAGTAACAACGCCTAGCATCGCTTGTTAGAATCGCTTACCGATGGAGAAGATAGTATTCCAGTAGATCCTTGTAGCATCATTATTATTGAGAAGGTTTCTGCCAAAAACAGACCCTAGCTCAAAGCTCCAGGCTCCTTTGGTGATCCAGCGGTAACCAGCGCCGACGCCGAGACCAAACTGATTGGCTGATGATGTCTCAACCTTGCCTTCAGTGCCTTCAGCAGGGTGACCATAGACTGGGGAGACATGGTCCAAACCGTTGGTGTAGGTTTGGGTCTCATAGTTGGTATAGGCGATATTGCCCTCTACATAAAAGCCTCTCAGCGCATTGCCACGAGTGTTTTTGTAGAAGTGCCAGCGCACGTAGGGAGAGACTTGGAAGTTACCTAGCGTTTGCCCTGCATAGTCATTGTCGTTTTTGATATTAAAAGAGACCCTACCACCCACCGATAGGTCGGTATTAATGGTGTAGTCGTAAGCCACTTCAGGGTGGAGAAAGATAGCAGTGGTGAGGAGATTGAGCTTCACTTCGTGAGGCTTCTCCGTGAGTAGGCCAAAGCCATTATTACCATCATCGTAGCTGAGGCTAACGGTCTGTGCACTCGCACCTAGCGCAGAAAGTGCCACGGCGGTAAGGGTAAGTATCCACTTTTTCATAACTATTTATTTTTCTTTAATCTAATGATTAGTACAATATCTCCCACAAATCTACTAAATTCCTATCATATCCCAATATGGGCGGAGCCTTTTCTATAGGCACCTAATTTGGCGGTACTTTATCGGAGAAGTCGGGCAGATTAGATAGATCGGGCGCCGTGCCTACATATTTACTTTCAATGCAGCTGGTTAGGCGGGTAATTGCGAGTTACAAACTGAGTGATCGTTGAGTTACAAACTCAGTGATGCCTGAGTTACAAACTGAGCGATCATTGAGTTACAAACTGAACTATCCTCGAGGTACGGTCTCGATGGACGCCTTGTAGATCTTTCGTCGGTAGTTGTGTCTATCCATCATAAGTCTATCTTGCTAGAAGTGTGCTTAAGAATACCGGCTTTTTCTTTGGTTCTCTCCTAAAAAAAAGCCATTAAGGAGCTCTGGAAGTTCCTTAATGGCTTATCTTTTTCTATGGATTGTGGTGTAGTTATTTGGTGAGGCGTTGCATCGCTTCGCGGGTGGCTTCGTGGGTGCTGAAGGCGGAGAGGCGGAAGTAGGCTTCGCCCTCCAGTCCGAAGCCTACGCCTGGGGTGCCGACGATCTGCTTCTCGGTGAGTAGGTAATTGAAGTAATCCCACGATGCAGGGTACTCTTCCGGTGTCTTGAGCCAAATATAAGGGGCTGAGACGCCTCCGTAGTGAGCTACTCCTATCTCTGTGAGTGCCTCTCTGATGGTCTGGGCATTTTGTAGGTAGTAATCGATATTGGCACGTACCTCTGCTTGGCCTTGTGGGGTGTAGATGGCGGCGGCACCTCTTTGGCTAATGTAGCTGGCACCATTGAACTTGGTGGTCTGTCGGCGGCTCCACATAGCATTTAGCCCACCTGGGAGGGTCTTAGGCACCACGGTATAGCCACATCGCACCCCGGTGAAGCCTGCGGTCTTGGAATAGCTTCGGAATTCGATGGCACACTCTTTGGCTCCCTCTATCTCGTAGATGCTGTGAGGGACATCTTCCTCTCTGATAAAGGCTTCGTAGGCGGCATCGAAGAGGATGAGGGCGTCGTGCTCTCGGGCGTAGTCTACGAACTTCTTTAGCTGGTCGCGGGTGAGGGTGGTACCGGTGGGGTTATTGGGGTAGCAGAGGTAGATGATATCTACTGGTTGCTGGGGAAGTGGTGGAATGAATTGATTGCTTTGGCTACAAGGGAGGTAGGTGAGACGGCTCCACTGTCCGCTCTCGGCGAGGTAATCGCCAGCGCGACCGGCGAGGGCGTTGCTATCGACGTAAACGGGATAGACTGGGTCGGTGACGGCGATCCGTACGTCGTTGCTAAAGAGGTCCACGATATTGGCGGTGTCGCTCTTAGCTCCGTCGCTTACGAAGATCTCGTCGGGGGCTAATTCTACGCCTCTGGAGGCGTAGTCGTGCTGGACTATCAATTCGCGTAAAAAGGCATAGCCTTGCTCTGGCCCGTACCCTTTAAGGGTCTTGCCACTCGACATCTCATCTACCGCTTCGTGCATTGCCTTGATAACGGTTGGGGGCAGAGGGCGGGTGACATCGCCGATGCCCATGCGTAGTATCTTGGCTTCGGGGTGTGCTTCTTGGTACTTAATGATACGCCGGTTGATTTCGGCAAATAAGTAGCTCCCAGGGAGCTTATTGAATTGGTCGTTTATCTTTTTCATATCGTTACTATTCCTTGATATACGTATGTCGCGGGACCGGTCATATATACGGGGTCGCTCTCTTTGCCACTCCACTCAATTATGAGGGCTCCGCCAGGCATCTCTACCTGCACTTTGTGGGCTACTAAACCGAGCGCTATCGCAGCAACAGCTGTGGCGGTAGCTCCTGTGCCACAAGCTTGTGTCAGCCCTGAGCCACGCTCCCAGACTCTCATCTTGATGGTATGGGGGTCTTTGATCTGGGCAACTTCGTAGTTGACACCATCGGGGAAGGCTGGGTCGTGCTCTATCCTTGGCCCAATATCTGCAAGTGGATAATCGTCTGGGTCGCTCTCTATGAAGTGTATGAAGTGGGGGTTGCCGACAGAGACGTAGCTCCCCTCTATCCCTTGTACTTCTTTGCCCGCTTCAAGCAGTCGAGGCAGACCCATATCCACTCTAGCAGCAAGGACTTTCCCGCCTTCTATCGTGAGGGCTAGTATTTTATCGCCCGATTGTGTCTCTATCGTCATAGGGTTGGAGCGGTCTAGCTCTCGTTCGTAGAGTAGCTTGGCAACGCAGCGGATCGCATTGCCACACATCAGCCCTTCCGAGCCGTCGAGGTTGAAGATCCGCATCTTGTAATGTCCCGATGGCTCCCTATTGTAGGTGATGACGCCATCCCCACCAATCCCTTTGCGTCGGTCACTGTATTGGCGAGCGAACTGGGCAATATCTGCCAGTGGGTACTTGTCTAGGTCTATGTAAATGTAGTCGTTGCCTAGACCGTGCAATTTATCAAATGTTATTTTGTTCATGCGTTGCTATCCATACTATATATATTGACTCCTAGCTCTTCGTATGCCTGCACGAGTGCCTCTTGATCGTCGGAGATGAAGAGAACGTGGTCATCTATCCGTAGCTGTGTATGCCCTCGGGGGATGAAGAACTGCCCTTCGCGCTGTACCATAATGGCGAGTGTGTGATCGGGGAGCTCAAGGTCGCGCATCATATCGCTCTTGCTAAGCATCTGGTCATTGACGATAATCTCTGAAATCGCACTCTTGATCTGCTGAGGGAGATTGATATCGGTAAAGACATTCTCTCGCACGGAGTAGTCAATAAGATCGAGCTTATCGGCCATAGAGTGCACTGTAGTTCCCTGAATCAGTAGGGAGAGGATAGTGATGAAGAAGACAATGGTAAAGGTGAGCTGTGCATGCTCAAGTCCCGCTACCCACGGTGATATCGCAAAGATGATGGGTACTGCCCCGCGTAGCCCCACCCAGCTGGTGTAGAGCTGTGCTTTGGCACTGAACTTGCCCCAGAAGGGAAGTAAGGTAAGGAAGACTGAGAGGGGACGCCCAAAGAAGAGCATAAATAGGGAGATGTAGAGCGCTGGGAGTGCCACTTTCAATAGGAAGGGAACGTCCACGAGAAGCCCTAGGGTCAAGAACATTACCAGCTGACTAAGCCACTGCATACCATCAAAGAACTTGGCGATGGTGTGGCTGTACTGCATGCGTGAATTGCCTATCACTAAGCCCCCAACATAGACGGCGAGGTAGCCATTGCCCTGCACGGTATTGGTGATGGAGTAGATGAAGAAGGCGACAAAGAGCATCAGGATAGGGTAAAGTGAGGTGGCGTAGAGATTGGCTCTATTGACCAGCCAAATGGCCCCTTTCCCAAGCAAGAAGCCGAGGAGTAGACCGAGTGAAAATTGGACTACAAACATCCAGACACCATCCCATATCGTGACGCTATCGCCTTGGCTGATCATCTGTATCAGCACCATAGTGAGCATGTAGGCCATCGGGTCGTTACTACCGCTCTCAAACTCAAGGAGTGGCTTGAGGTTTTGCTTAAGATTGGTGCGCTTGCTCCTAAGAATGGAGAAGACGGAGGCGGAGTCGGTAGAGCTCATCACACTGGCAAAGAGAAGCGACTGTAGGAAGGTGAGCTTGATCCCCATATCTAACCATTGAAATAGGAAGTAGATAAAGGTGCCAGTGAAGAGGGCAGTGAGTAGCACCCCCACTGTGGCGAGTAGCCCACCCGGTGCCATAATCGGCTTTACCTCTTTGAAGGAGGTATCCATACCGCCTGAAAAGAGGATCACCACCAGAGCTACGGAGCCAATTGTTTGTGCAATGACGGGGTTATCGAAGTTGATAAAGCCAGTAGCTCCCGCTGCCATTCCAACCCCTAGGAATAGGAGCAGTGTGGGTAGCCCAAACCTAAAGCCCGTCTTGCTTAGAAATAGCCCCAATACCGCTAAGATGGAGCCGTATAGAAGTAGATGGTCGGTGGTAAGTACCGTTAGCATCATATTTTATATCTCTAAATTACCGAATTTGTTTCACTTTGCAATATACTAAAAAGAGACGATATAGCCCCTCGCTCTTTGCTCCAATATACCGACTTTTTAGATTAGTTGTATCAACACTTCATTCCGCAGGTATACGGAATATAAGGCACTTACGGCGATACAAAAAAAAAGATCGGCTAGGGAGTGGTGCTCGCCTAGCCGACCTTATCTATTTATTAGAAGGGATAGGGCTTATTTATTAGCCTTCACAAACTTCTTATTATTGATCATATGTGCTATTGGTGTTGCTACGAATAGGGTAGCGAAGGTACCGAAGATGATACCGAGTAGCATCGCAAAGGTAAAGCTCTGGATACTTGCTCCACCGAATAGGAAGATGATCAGCACCACTAGCAACGTACTGATACTGGTATTGAATGTACGAGAAAGGGTACTATTTAGTGCGAAATTGAAAAGCTCTCTACGATCCCTATTGGGGTACAAGCGGAGATGCTCCCTGATACGGTCGAATACCACGATGGTATCATTGATGGAGTATCCGATGATTGCTAGCACCGCTGCGATAAAGGTCTGATCCACCTCCATAGAGAATGGCATTACCTTCCATAGCAACGCATAGAATGCGATGATCGATAGGGTGGTAAAGGTAACCGAAGCAAAGGCACCGATAGAGAAGGCAATATCATTGAATCGGATCAAGATATAGAGAGCCATCACGATCAGTGAGAATATCACTGCGATGAGGGCGCCCGACTTGATGTCGTCTGCCATACTAGCACCTACCTTCTGTGAGCTTTGGATGTACTGCTGAGTGAATTGCTCCATAGTGACATCGTCGCCTAGCAATGGCTTCAATCCCTCATAAATGAGGGTCTCTACCTCTGTATCTACCTCCGGAGTATTGGTCTCGATCTTGTAGTTGGTAGAGATACGTACCTGATCATCGGTAGAGATCTTGATTACTCCTACGTGTCCCTCAAGGTTGTCGTTGAGAAGTGATGCTACCTGGCTAGTGGTGACTGGTTGGTCAAACTTCACGATGTAGTTGCGACCTCCAGTGAAGTCAATACCAGTATTCAAGCCCCATACGCCAAGTGCAATACCTCCAGCTACTAGGATCGCTACTGCGATGCTTAGACCCGTTGCCTTCTTTCCGATAAAGTCGAACTTAGGATTCTTGAGGTAGTTGCGTGAGATAGCTGTGGTGAAGGTTACATTCTCCATCTTGCCCTTCTGCGCTCTTCTCTCAAAGAAGATACGGGTAAGGAATACAGCGGTTAGGAACGAACAGATAAGTCCCACGATCAGCGTGGTAGCAAATCCACGGATAGGTCCCGAACCGAAGTAGTAGAGGATGATACCTGTTAGGATGGTGGTGACGTTGGAGTCGATAATAGCTGAGAAGGCATTGCCGTAACCATCTTCGATCGCCTTGCTCATACTCTTGCCTGCTGCTAGCTCCTCCTTGATACGCTCAAAGATCAGCACGTTGGCATCCACTGCCATACCAAGTGTAAGGACCATACCGGCAATACCCGCTAAGGTCAGTACCGCATGGAGCGAAGCCAAGATACCGATAGTGAGGAAGAAGTTGATGAGAAGTGCCACATCCACTACCAAGCCTGGTAGAAGACCATACATCAGACACATGTAGATCATCAGCAGAACTAGCGCAATCACGAAGCTGATAAATCCAGCCTGAATAGCCTCTTGACCTAGAGATGGACCTACCACGTCCTCTTGTACAATGCGGATAGAGGCTGCCATCTTACCAGAGTTAAGGGTGTTGGCCAAGTCATCTGCCTCATCAACGGTAAAGTGACCAGTAATCTGTGACTGACCATTGGGTATCTCGGTATTTACATTTGGAGCAGAGTAAACTACGTCGTCTAGCACGATGGCAATAGGACGGCCTATATTCTCCTTAGTGATCCTTGCCCACTCTCTAGCTCCATCGGAGTTCATAGACATTGAGACACCTGGATCTTGGCGGCCCATTTGGTTCTCGATCACACTCTTGGCATTATTCACTACTTCGCCACCTAGTGCTGGTTGACCATCACGGCGGGTGCTCTTAATAGCAAATAGCTGGAATACCTTAGAGCCTTCTTGTACCTCCTTTACACTCCACTTGAGCTGTAGGTTGCGTGGAAGTACTTCCTTTACTTGTGGAAGGTTGAGAAGAGAGTCGATCTTGTCACGGTCGGAAGCGTGAGCCATACCAACGATTGCGGTAGGAGCTAGCTGTCCGCCCTCATATAGATTAGGCTGAAGTAGGCTAAATAGCGAAGTGATGTGCTTGCCCTCAGTTGCCTGCGTCTCGTTGCTGGCAGTAGTACCTGCAAGAGCAGCCAATTGATTTTCTGTATTGGTGCTATCTGCTACAAGTGAGTCGCTTTTGGCCTCTTCAGTAGTGGCCTCTGCTTCGGTCGTTTGGCCTTGGTCGCTAAGGCGCTGGATCACTTGATCGGCGCGCTGAAGATCAGACCAAATCTCTGGCAGAAGGTAGCACTCCCAAAACTCTAGGTTGGCACTGCCTTGGAGGAGCTTACGCACACGCTCTGGCTCCTTTACGCCTGGTAGCTCTACTAGGATACGGTCGCCACCCTCCAGCTTTTGGATGTTGGGGGCTACCACACCGAAGCGGTCGATACGATTACGGAGTACCTTGTACGAGCTCTCAATCGCTGTCTGTAGCTCACTACGGAGTACTTGCGTTACCTCTGCATCTGTGCTACTAGTGCTTACCTTCTCTCTAAGGGCGGAAGTACCGAAGATAGCAGAGAGACGAGCTCCTGGGTCGATGTTATGAAACTCCTCTGTAAAGAGGGTAATAAAATCCTTTTGACTACGCTCTTGCTTTGCTTGAGCTGCCTCTAATGCCGCCCTGAAAGTAGGGTCTTGGCTGTTGTCGGAAAGCGTCTCAAGCACATCGGCGGCATTGAGCTCTAGGATCACGGTCATACCTCCCTTGAGGTCGAGACCCAAGCCTAGTTCACGCTCGCGGACATCCTTGAGGGTATGCCCTAGCCACACTTTTTGCATCGAAAGTGAGTCAATGTAGTGCTCCTGCTTCTGTGCATCTCCCTGCGCATAAGCCTTTGCCTTGTTTTCGTAGTAGTTGGATACTACCGAGAAAGATAGGTAGTAGGCACAAATTACTACAAGGGCAATGGCAGTCCATTTCACTAAACCTTTGTTTTGCATCTGTTATTCGTTATGTTTATTGTTTATCTGTATCCGTCCTTATGGCTACCTATTCCTCTACAGATAGGTATTCAGATGGCAAATATACCCAAATTATATTAATCTATCTCATATAGGTGCCTCGGTCTCAATTCCGCAAGGTAGAGGTTCTATTGCTTTTGACGGATTCCTTGTGGTGGTGATGCTCTTTTCCTTTATGGTGGCGATTGTTGATGGGATGGAGGGCGTGATCGCTCACGGTTAAAATTTAGTCGAAAATAAGTAGCGGTAAAAGTTTGCGAGGTATGGGTTGTTTTTGGTCCTCTTGCAATACGCTGTAATACAGCGCCGTATCTAAGCTGTTGTCGAGTTCGAAACTAAGCGATTGTGGAGTTTGTAACTAAGCAATCGTGAAGTTTGTAACTAAGCGATCGTGGAGTTTGTAACTAAGCGATCGTGGAGTTTCGAACTCGGTAATCTCTTAGTTGCCAACTCAATTTTATGCCCTTATAACCTAGTGATTTATAGCTAATTGTGAAGCACTGTCGGATAGGGTGATATTCTATCCTCTCACCTTTTAAGGACAAAAAAAACGCACCCTCGTGGGGAGAGTGCGTTGTGTGGTAGGGAAAAAACTTGAAAGGTTTGTCTCTTAGACCTCTAAAAGGTCACGGATCTCCTTTAGCTCATTTTGGAATTTACTATCGGTGTCGAGGAGGTCACGAATGGCACGATCGGCATAGATCACTGTGGAGTGGTCTCGACCGCCCATCTCTGCACCAATGGCAGCGAGAGATGCTTCGGTGAGCTCTTTGGCGAGGTACATTACCACTTGCCGTGCCTGCACAATATCGCGTTTGCGCTTGCGACCAATGATATCCATCGCTTCAATATTATAATAGCGACTTACCACTTCCAATATCTCGGGTACATTGATCTTGCGCTCCTCCACGCCTACTGTTTGCGAAAGCACCTTCCCTGCCAGCTCCATTGAGATCTCTTCGTTGCAGTAGATCGCATTGGCCATTAGAGAGGTAAGGGCTCCCTCTAGGTCACGGACATTATCCTTGGCATGCTTCACGATGAAGTCAAATACGGTATCAGGAATGGCAACCCCTGCTTCCTTTACTTTGGCTGTGAGAATCTCACGCCTCAGGTGGGCATCTGGTCGCTCTATCTCTACTGTCATCCCCCACTTGAGCCGGGTATAGAGGCGATCCTCCATCCCCTTAAGGTCGGCAGGACATCGATCGGAGGTGATCACAATCTGCTTTCCTAGCATCTTGAGGTGGTTGAAGATTTGGAAGAAGGCATTCTGTGTGCTGATTGCTTCGCTAAACTCCTGAATGTCGTCGATCAGCAGTAGGTCGATATTCTGGTAGTAGTTGAAGAATAGCTCTGGCTTCTTAGTGGTGATGGTGGCTTCTACGAACTGGCGTTTGAAGGTCTGAGCCGGTACATATACTGCTTTGTAGCCGGGCTTTTGCTTTACTAGTTCATTGCCAATGGCGTGCATCAAGTGCGTTTTTCCGACACCCGACGCGCCAAATATAAATAGGGGGTTAAAGGCGCTGCTTCCAGGTTGGTCCACTACGCTTACGCCTACTGAATAGGCTAGTCTATTGCAGATGCTTTGGTAGAAGTTGCCAAAGAGCATACGACCATCTAGGTGGGTAACGAAGGTCTCAGCTGGGGCGGTACTTGTAGCTTCTTCGCGCTTGGTGGCGGGTGCTACGGTAGGAATAAGGTACTTGAGATTGATCCCTTTGCCAAAGGCTTTCTCGAGTGCGGCCTTGAAGAGTTCGAAGTAGTCTCCCTCTAGTTTATAGCTATAGTCTTGCGACGGTACGCGGATAGTCAATACATTGTCCTGCATACTCACCGGCTCTAACGGCTTAAACCAGATATTAAATTCTCTCGGATTGGAGAGATGGGTGCTCATTTCATTGAGAAAGATACCCCACGAACTACTTAAACTACTTTCCATCAATATCTATTTCAAAAAAGCATACCTCCAATTTGTGGTGGTAGCTATAGTATTCTGATTACGGTGCCTCCTTTTCGTCTCGCCTTCCTATATAAAGATTTATCTTTCTTCCTGTCGAAAAGGCATGCAAGAGACCGTCTCATTCTCTTAACATCTGCAAATGTTCTCAATTAATCTGATATAAAAAAATCGGAAATCCTACCTAATCGTCCATACCTCTATAGCACAAAGAGTTACGCCTAACTACTTGTAAATGAGCCATCAAGAGTTTAGGTAAATCCCTAAGCTATTGAGAACTAATGGATTCAAGAACTTGTGTCTTGAGTGTTAAAAAAGATTTATCGAGTGGGTTTGTTCGCGAACTCAACGTAGATGTTGCTGGTGCTTTGCTATCTCCAGGTGACAATATTCCAGATGCACTAAAGTGGTAGGAAACTTTTGAGCGTGATAACCGTTGTATCTCTCTTTTTTGTAGCTTTGCAATGAGTTGATATATGTTTTGATGACTATGCTAGATATGATTAGGGCGTTTTGGACCGAACAATCGCTGAGCCAAACGTTGATAATAATCTTTTTTACCTGCGGGGTAGGTCTTTTCCTCGGTAAGCTAAGGCTCGGAAAGTTTGCTTTGGCTGGTGCGGGGGTCTTTTTCTTTGGTATCTTTTTAGCACACTTGGGGGCCTTGGTAGACCCTGTGATGCTCCAGTTTTGCCAAAATGCGGGGCTGGTGATCTTTGTTTATGCCCTTGGTATTCAGGTGGGGCCATCCTTTGTGGTTTCGCTTCGTAAGACGGGGATTGTACTAAATGCTTGGAGTATGGCTCTGGTGTTGCTGGGGCTTCTCTGTGCGGTGGTGCTGGTGCTGGTGGGAGTGGATAGTGCCAGTAATATGATGGGGGTACTGAATGGCGCGGTGACTAATACTCCGGCGCTGGCAGCAGCGCAGCAAGGGGTGGAGCAGATGCATGCTGGAAGTCCAACCCTCGGTAGGGAGCTTAGCGATATGGCACTGGCAACCGCTATCACCTATCCCCTTGGTGTGGTGGGTGTGATGCTGGTACTAGAGCTACTCAAGTTTATTTTCCCTAAGAAAAGTAGTGAAAAAGAGCCTGAGCTGATCGAGACACGCCACCATGTAGGTGACTTCGTGGTGGAGAATAAGGGGCTAGT
>USJF01000014.1 GCA_900554935.1 uncultured Porphyromonas sp. | reverse complement strand
AGCCGATCCCGGCTTGGTGGCACGCCTCTGCTAGTTCGCCGATGAGGTCTCTTTGGGCAGGGGTATTCATCACATTGTAGTCGGTGGTCTTGGTGTCAAATAGGCAGAAGCCGTCGTGGTGCTTACTGGTCATCACCACGCTTCGCATACCGCTTTTCTGTGCCAAGGCGACGATCGCTCGGGCATCGAACTTTGTGGCATCAAACTCTTGGGCATATGCTTCGTACCAGTCGCTAAAGCCGATGCCGAAGGTGAGTATCTGCTCTGAGTAGCCTCTCTTGACTGGCTCTCCCTGAAAGACGCCACCGGGGATGGAGTAGAGTCCGTAGTGGATGAAGAGGGAGTACTTATCGCCGTACCAATCGCTGGTCTGTGCGGAGGCGGTAAGGGCTATTAGGGTGGTGAGGGTGAGTAGAAGTCGGTGGAGCCTTTTCATAGTCTCAATGGTTTTTGATGCAGTATCTGCCCCCGGGGAGTGAGTGGATCTGCCCATTTAATTCTAGCTCAAAGAGCATGCCGGAGATGGTGGGGACATCCTCTCCTATCTGGAGTGCAAGGTCTTCGAGGGTGAGGTGATCTGAGGTGCGTAGGGCTATGAGGATTGGGTTGGTCACCTCTTGCTCCTCCTCCTCCTCAAAGGGAAGTCTTTTGGGGGTGAGTGTGGGGAGGAGCTGGAGCTCGTCGAGGAGCTTATCGGGTGTGGTGATGATGCTGGCTTTTTGGTGGGCTATCAGTTTGTTGCACCCTTTGGAGGCGGGGTCGAAGATGCGACCGGGGGTGGCAAATACGGAGTGGCCGTAGTCGAAGGCGATATTGGCGGTGATGAGTGAGCCTCCTCGCTCGGCACTCTCTACGACTATGGTGCCGAGGGAAAGGCCGGCGACGATCCGATTGCGCTGGACAAAGCGCTGGGGCAATGCCCGTGTGTGGTATGAGTATTCGGTGACGATGCCACCACCTGTGGCGATCATCTGCTCTGCTAGATTGCGGTGTGAGCTGGGGTAGAGGGTGTAGTGCCCATGGGCTACTACGCCGATGCTCTTGAGGCCATACTTGAGGGCGGCTTGGTGCGACAACTTATCTACCCCGTAGGCGAGACCACTTACAATGGTGATATCGGGGCGAAGTGTGGCTATCCCTTCCATAAGGTACTCGAGTACATCGATGGAGTAGTGGGTATTCTTACGGGTGCCGACGAAGCTGATCATGGGGGCTGTGGGGATGGTGCCTTTGACGTAAAGCACTAATGGGGCATCGAAGCACTGTGCTAGGTAGGGTGGGTAGGTGTCGTCGCCAAGGAAGTAGAGCTGTAGTGGGTGCCCACGCTGTTGTAGCTCTTCTAGCGTCTCTAGCTCTCTCTTTGCCAGCTCTACCCCATTGCCCGAGAGTAGCAACTGTGCTAGCTTGGGTCGGATATTGGGGTGCTTCATTAGCTCTGTGGGGGTGGCTGATATCACCGCTAGGGCTGAGCCCAATTCCTCTATGAGGGCTTTGGCGGTGACGGGTCCTATCCCCTCGGTAAGGCTGAGCTGTAGCAGTGCTAACTGCTCGGGGGAGCATTGTAGGGGGCTTTCCATTTAAGGCTGGATATTGGCTAGAAGTTGGTCGAAGTATTCACCACGTGTCAATTTGCCGTCCTGGACTAGCACGGCGGAGATTTTGCCCTGGGCGGCTATCTTTTTATCCGAAAGGCGAATGACATCTTGCTCGAAGACGAGGCGTACTCCTTCGCGGTGTACGTTGAGACCTACCCAAAAGCGGTCACCGCTCTTGAGGGAGACCTTGTAGTCGATCTCTACTCTCGCCACAAAGGCGTCGTAGCCGAGGTCGTGCATCCGTCCGAAGTTATCGCCGAGGCTCTCTAGGAACTCGTGCCTGGCATGCTCCATATAGTGCTGGTAATTGGCATTGTTGACCACCCCTTGGAGGTCGCACTCGTAGTCTCTCACCTTCATCTCAAGGAGGTAGAGGTATTTTTTATCTGGTAATTGTTGGCTCATAAAAACTTGCTTTTTCTTTTCTCTTCAACTATTCTCATAACGTATAGGCGGTCGCCTGGGCGAACCTTCTCTGGTACTTTGACGCTAAAGCGTAGGCCTTTCTCTGTAATCTCTGGAGCGATGTTATCGGCCACTCGCATCTCGTTGGCGGGGAAGAAGATAGCTCCTGTGGTGGGGCCTGTGATGAGGAGCTCTTCGCCCTCTTTAATTAGTCCACTCTCAAGCTCCAACTCTGCCACGCCTAGCTTGGAGAAGTACTTGATCACCCGACCGACATGCGTCTTGACTCTTGTGGCGGAAGAACCGTATTTATGTGTCCACTCGCCCATTCGCTGGCCTAGGTAGTAGCCATCCCAAAAGCCTCGATTGAAGACAGTGGCGAGGCGTTCGTCCCAATTCCGTATCTTCTCATCGGTGTAGCTCCCATCGAGGTGGGCTAGGATCGCCTCATTGTAGCACTCGCATACGGTC
The DNA here is from genome assembly GCA_900554935.1 of uncultured Porphyromonas sp. Classification (GTDB taxonomy): domain Bacteria; phylum Bacteroidota; class Bacteroidia; order Bacteroidales; family Porphyromonadaceae; genus Porphyromonas_A. Next base: position 12,751 of record USJF01000014.1, on the reverse strand, counting down.
CGTACGTATTCTGGTCCTCTGGCGCGCCCCTCTATCTTGAAGACACGCACCCCAGCGTCCATCATCTTATTCATAAAGTGGATGGTCTTGAGGTCTTTGGGGGACATTATATATTGGTTCTCCACCTCTAGCTCCATATCGCTAGTGGTATCTTTGACTAGGTAGCTGCGTCGGCAGATCTGATTGCACGCCCCACGATTGGCACTGCTATTCATCTCGTGCAAGCTGAGGTAGCACTTGCCACTCACCGCCATACAGAGTGCGCCGTGGGCAAACATCTCTATCCGTACCAGTTCGCCCCTTGGCCCTCGGATATCTTCCTCTACAATCGCTTGGTGGATGTGATCTACTTGGTCGAGATTGAGCTCTCGAGCGAGTACTACTACGTCGGCGAAGTGAGCGTAGAAGCGTAGTGCCTCCACATTGGTGATATTGAGCTGTGTGGAGAGATGTACCTCTACACCTTGCTCGAAGGCATAGCTCATCGCCGCAATATCGCTCGCAATGATGGCCGAGATACCAGCCGCTTTGGCGGAGTCTACAATCTCGTGGAGTAGCGCCATATCACCATCGTAGATGATCGTATTGACTGTGAGGTAGCTCTTCACCCCTTTTGCGTCGCAGATCTTTACAATCTCCTCCATGTCGTGGGTGTCGAAGGTCTTGGCACTTCTTGCCCGCATATTGAGCCCTTCGATGCCGAAGTAAACTGCATCGGCACCACCTTGTAGTGCAGCGTGGAGCGACTCCCAGCTGCCTACAGGTGCCATAATCTCAAAGTCTTTGCGACTTAGTCCGTTCTGTATCATTAAAGAATGTTGGTCTCCTTAGTGAATTGAATGATCTCATCAATATAGCCGAAGGCGAGTCCTGTGACGCTATCGGCACAACCGTAGTAGATAGCAATTCGACCTGTCTCCGCATCGTGGATCGCTGCACAAGGGAAGGTGACATTCGGTACATCGCCCATGCACTCATACTGCTCAAGCGGACTGATGAGATACTCTCCACTGCGGGCGATCATCTTCCATGGTTGCTCCTTATCCAGTAGTGCGCTACCAAAGGCATAGACATATCCATTGCAGCTCCTCAATACTCCGTGGTAAATCAGTAACCACCCCTCACTGGTCTCGATAGGGATTGGTCCGGCACCCACCTTTAGGCATTGCCAAGCGCTCACCTCAAAAGGTGCAGGCGCCATCACGTGTCGGTGCTTACCCCAGAAGACCATATCAGGAGATTCGCTATAGAAGATATCGCCGAAAGCGGTATGCCCATTGTCGCTCGGACGAGAGAGCATTGCGTAGTTGCCATTGATCTTACGAGGGAATAGCACCCCATTCCTATTGAAAGGTAGATAGGCATTCTCTAGCTGATGGAAGGTCTCAAAGTCTTCCGTCCACGCCACTCCTATTGTAGGACCGTGGTAGCCATTGCACCAGGTGACATAATACTTGCCCTCCATCTCTACCACACGAGGGTCGTAGCCATAGACCCACTCGCCTATCTCAGGGTCGGGGCAGGAGAATTCGATCTTCTCGGGGCGGATATCCCATTGGATACCATCCTTACTAAAGCCTACGTGCAGACGCATACGGCGGTTCTTATCATCCACCCTAAAGACCCCTGCAAAGCCATCCTTATAAGGCACCACAGCACTATTGAATATGCTATTGCTATGGGGTGTCTCATAGCGTCCTATCACAGGGTTTTGGCTATAGCGCCAAAGCACCTCTTTCGATCCATTTGGTCTTTCCTCCCACGGCATATTGGGCATTGCTTGCCCTTCAATCTTTATACCCATATATTTTTATTGATTCATTAAAAGTGTACTTATATTTTATTGCCCTCCTCATCGTAGGTAAAGGGCACCTTGTAGGCACAAATGAGCCCCGGAATAGCTACCACTAGAGCGATAAGGAAAAATAGCTCATATCCCACTTGGTCACTGATAAAGCCACTCACCATACCCGGGAGCATCACACTCAGATTCATCAGACTAGTGCCTATCGCATAGTGAGCCATCTGGTGTGGTCCAGGTGCCACCTGCTGCATCATAAAGAGGTTGAGCCCCACAAAGCCGAAGCCATATCCGAAGTACTCTAGCGTGATCCCCCCAGCGACCCAGCCGAGGCTCTCAGGTTGGAAGTAAGCGAGCAGGAAGTAGACCACAAAGGGGACATTGAATATCAAAGCTACCAAAAAGAGTACCCTCCGAAGTCCGTAGTGACTGATGAAGTAGCCACTCAGTATGCTGCCTATGATAAAGGCTACCGTGCCAGCCGTGCCGTAGATGACTCCAAACTGCTCATTGGTAAGGCCGATACCACCTTCCGCTACCTCAGCTTTGAGGAAGAGCGGTGCAATCTTTATCGCAAACCCCTCCGTAAGACGGTAGAGGAGGATAAAGAGTAGGTAAAACCAGATATATCTCTTCCCAAAGAAACTGATAAAGATCTCCACAAAACTCTTCATCGCATCGGAGAGTGACCGGGGCTCCTGCTCCTCCTTAGGCTCCCTCATCTGCCCAGGCAATAGCACTAAGTGATAAATAGCCACGAGTAGCATGATCACCCCAGCCAGTACAAAGACAGCTCGCCACGCCCATAGTACTCCATAGCCCTTGGAGAGGCTACCAACGAGGTAAACCAAGGCGCCACGGGCAAAGATCTTGGCAATGTTGTAGGCTGCACCCTGCCAACCAATGTATTGGCTCTGTTGCTTCTGACTTAGGTGTTGCATATAGGTGCCGTCACCCGCAATATCGTGCATCGACCCACTGATCGCCATAAGCGCCATCAAAGCAATGGTCACGGGAAAAAAGTCCTTAATCCCTAGTCCCGCAAAGATCAGCCCCAGCACCACTGCCGAGACCAGCTCCGTAAGCACCACATATTGCTTCTTGGTGCCAAATATCTCCATCACCGGACTGAAAAGGGGTTTCAAGCTCCAAGGCAAGGTAAGGAGCGAAGCCCAGAAAGTGATCTGACCGTCGGAGATGCCGAGGTCCTTAAACATTAAGAGCGATACATCCGATAGCAGAACCATCGGAAGTCCCATCGCAAAGTAAACCGTCGGCACCCACACCGCAGGACTTTTCGTCTGACTCATCCAATATGTTGGTTATGAATATTGCTATTAGAGTACAAACTTACCAATTTCCTACCTATTCTCCAGTATATAGGATAAGAGAAAAGGAAGCTTCTGCTGAGGTCTTCCTTCAAGTGACGTGGCACAAATAATTAAAGGACCCCCGTGAGGAGGTCCTTTATATGTATTAGGGATCGTAGCTTAGAAGGTGAGGGTAGCACCTACTACGAAGTGAAGTGGTGCGGCAGGGAAGTAAGAAGCCCATGCCTTATGCTCCACTTTCCCATCCACTACTTCTACATAGCTCCCGCCAAAGCCATTGGTCACGTAGCTGCTATTGTAGAGGTTGAGCACCTGTAGCTGAAGCGCTAGGGTCTGCCCATTGCTGAATGGCTGCAGATAGTTGGCCATGAATTGACCTGTATAGTAGTGTGGGATAGAGCGGTTCTCAAAGCCCGAGTTATCGAGATATTGCTTGCCTACGTAGTTGCCACTGAGTGCCAAAGAGAGGCGTTCAATTGGCGACCAAGTGAGCGAGTGATTGAATAGTAGCTCTGGGCTCTTAGAGAGAGGAGTTCCCTTGAGCCGGGTCACCTCTTTTTCCTCGGTCGTATAATTATCCTCTACCAGCGTCATCTCCACCACTCTATTGCGAGAGAGGGTTCCATTGGCCGATAGCGTGAGCTGAGGGGTGATGGCCCAGGTAAATCCTAGCTCTGCACCAGCACGGTAGCTCTTAGGTACATTCATAAGGAGTGGCTCGCCCACATCACTCGTTTTGCCATTTTGCACCAATTGATCCTTGTAGTACATTCCGTAGAGATTGGCAAATAGGCTGAGGTTCTCCCCATTATTCCAGTTGCCTCCCAGCTCTAGGTCTAGCATATACTCAGGGCGGGGCATAATCTCATTGCCATCGGCATCGTACTCCTTGCTCTCGGTATAGGCCTTGCGATTTGGCTCCTTGCCAGCAGTCGCTAGCGAGAGGTAGAGAGAAGTCCGATAATTGGGGCGATACTGAATGCCCACCTTTGGGAGAAAGAAGTTGTAAGGTAAGTGGTAGTTGAGCTGATCCAACTTTTTATCATGTTTGCTCCACTTATCGGTAGTGCCATTCATCACGGCATAGACGTGGCGATACATCACATCGGCATAGAGCATTACCTCATAGGAGAGGTCCAGCTCCCCCTTTAGGTAAATGGAGGCATCGGTACGGGTGGAGTGATTGCGATAATACTCCTGATTAGGCGTGTACTCAATCGACTTATCCTCTACGTAAGGGATTAGTCCATAGTGGTCGCCAATGTAGCGATTGGCAGCCAAACCTCCTGAAAGGCGGAGGTGATCCAGAGAGTAACCGATATTGAATATCCCACCAAAGAAGTGATTGTCGAGGTACTTCTCTCTGATGAGCGTTCCCTTGGATTTGTCCGAAGCGGGTAATAGCCCATACTCTCTTAGCTTCCGCCCGGTGCGGTACTCGTGGGTAAAGCCTTTGCCACGAGTGTAGTGAAGGGTGATGTCGTACTTAAGGTTGGGCAAAGGGTAGTGGCGGAAGATAGCGTAGGTATGCTGTTGGTCGTAGTTGTCGTTGTTATTGTAAAACTGATGCTTGCTGGCATCTTTCTCCTTGACATTCATCCACCCTGCCGAATTGAAGCGACGGCCAAAGGCCTTCTCATGCTTAGGTTCCAAACCATTCCACGCAATCCCTGTCTTCTGAATTCCACGGTGGTGGATCAGGCGGAAGCTATAGTAGTTGCCTTGATACAGCGCTTGGGCTAGGTAGCCCAATCCCTCGGTGCCCGAGCGATCTACGTACCCATTGCTGCGAATATGAGAGAGGTTGCCCCCAATCCTCCAGCCACTAGATAGCTGACCACTCTCTAGGGCCACTCTATTGCGGTTTAGCCCGTACGAGCCCCAGTGGGTACTTAGGCTTCCTCCCGCCTTTGAGCTAGGGTCGGCACTCTGCATATCCATCGTCGCTCCAAAGGCACCAGCCCCGAAAGAGGAGGCTCCAGCACCGCGGACAATCACGATATCCTTCAGACGCGAACCAAAGTCGGGCATATTGGCCCAGAAGACCGTCTGGCTCTCTGAGTCATTTACCGGCACACCATTGACTGTGATATTGACACGGGTGGGATCCACGCCACGAACCGTAAAGTAGGTATAGCCACCAAAGACACCACTCTCATTAGTAGTGACGAGCGAAGGAGTACCCTTCAGAAGGGAAGGAATATCCCACGCCGTGGTCTGCTGCTGTAGCTTCTTTACCCCTATCTTTTGCTTGGTGATAGGAACCCTTTCACCGGGGCGCGTACCTAGTACCACCACCGTCTCCAGATCTCCACTCATCTCCACCTTCTCTTGCGAGAAGGCAACTAATGGCAAAGCACCTAGCAATAGCGCTGCCACGGTAGATCTCAATTGTTTCATACTTCTCATTATCTATTATCCAATTTGTATTTGATAAAATAAATGCTTCGAGCTGATACTTTTATCTAGCTAACTCTCGAGGAGGTGGATAACGGAAGATAAGAGAAAGGCAAGTCCATCGACTAACGCTCGCCTATTTGCATCCCTACGCCGGCATTATCCGTACAGGTTGGAGGGTCTCTTCTCAGCCAAAGCAATTTGCCTTTAGCACCCCTTGCGAGTTAAGAAATATAAGTAGCTCTGCTACACTTTCCGCAAAGTTACGTGAAATAACCCGACCTAGCAAATATCTTTCCAGTGTCAGGTCCTGTAAATACTTTGCTAGTATCACCTTTTCCTTGTATATTTGCATTGGATACCAAGTTGGTACATACTAGAAAAGGGGCTATGATAACTATTAGTGCAAGAGATTTTAGAGAGAAGCAAGGAAAGTACTTGAAAAAAGCACTTGACGGTTTGGACTTAGTTTTGACGACTCGTGATTATGGTTCATTTCGTATTGTGCCGGTCTCAAATAGCGATAAGGTATTTAGCAAAGCTGAGCTAGAGGAAATGGTGCAATCTGCTATCGAAGAGTATGAAGCAGGTGAGACAATTAGCTATACAGCTAAAGAACTAAAAGAAATAGCCAACCTCTAGTGCATCGGCGATGAATATCAAACTGACTAAAGATGCTGAAAGAGACTACAAGAAACTTATTAGGAATGGTCAAAAGAACATCCTTAAAAAACTTGTCCAGATATTTAATGAGCTGGAAGTAAATCCGAGGGAGGGAATAGGCCAGCCTGAACGACTGAAGTATTTCAGGGATAAAGAGGTCTGGTCGCGTAAGTTAGATAAGAAAAATAGGATCGTTTATCTTATTATAGATGAGGAGCTAGTTGTCCTTGTTATTTCTGTATTAGGGCACTACGACGATAAATAGCTATCCCAAATTGAGAATGTTGTACGAAGAAAGACCTCGGCCGAGGAGCGTTTTCGCCACTCCGACACGTATCCGCTTAAAGACAATGAGACTGTTAATAGTCTCATTAAGGAAATATAGGGATGTCTTGTAGGAGCTATAATGTCCTAATATACAGGGTGTTATATCAATCGTTTTGACGAGATCGCAACTTAGCATTTGTCGAGTTTGTAACTCCGCATTTGCTTAGTTTGTAACTCCGCATTTGCTTAGTTTGTAACTCCGCATTTACTTAGTTTGTAACTCCGTGATTGCTGAGTTTGTAACTCGGCAATCGATTGGGCACAGGCTTGAATTACAATAGGTTACATGTCATGCAAAGAGACCTAGCCTATTTCTCTTGTGGAATCATCTCTGTTGCTTGGTCTATGAGTTGTAGGAGCTCTACTTCGGTATTGGTGCGGAGCATTGCTACACGGTGGCTCTTGAAGTCGGGAATCCCTTTGAATAGGGGGGTAATGGCAAGATGTCGGCGGAAGTGGAGGATGCCTTTGAGTTCGTTCTGGCACTTAACGATACTCTCGTGTAGCATTCGCTTAAGCACCTCTACGTACCACTCTGTGGTGTGTTGCGGTACTTCTTTACCGTCGAGGCGTGCCCTCATCTCCTCAAAGATCCAGGGCTGACCGATAGCCCCTCTGCCTATCATTACTGCATCTACTCCTGTGGTCTCGAACCTCTGGAGGGCTATCTCACCACTCGTCACATCTCCATTGCCGATGATAGGTATGACGATATTGGGGTTTTGCTTCACTCGGGCGATGGGAGCCCAATCGGCTTCACCCTTGTACATCTGGCTTCGGGTACGGCCGTGGATAGTGAGGGCTTGGGCCCCTGCCTCTTGGATCTGCTCTGCTAGTTCCTCGATGATGATATGGTCGCTATCCCAGCCAAGTCGCGTCTTGACGGTGACGGGTAGCTCTACCGCTTTTGCTACGGAGCGAATGATCTCCAGCATCAGTGGAATATCACGTAGCATTCCTGCACCAGCTCCTTTGCCTGCCACTTTCTTCACGGGGCATCCGAAGTTGAGGTCGATCAGCTCAGGCCTTGCCTCTTCTGCTACTTTAGCTGCCTCTGCCATGGTCTGGGGGTCGCGGCCATAGAGCTGTATCGCTACTGGTCGCTCTTCATCCGCTACCTCCATCTTCCGAAGGGTGCTAGGGACGGAGCGGACGATGGCATCGGCATTGACAAACTCTGTTACGACGATGCTGGCACCGAATTCACGTGCCAGTAGCCTGAAGGAGGCGTCGGTGACGTCTTCCATCGGGGCGAGGAATAGTGGGCGGTAGCCTAGATCTATATTACCTATCTGCATGCTTCTTGGTCCATTGCTCGTAGTCGTGGGGGTAGTGGGTCTTGAGGAAGTCCATAGCTCGCTCCACTGCTAGTGATATGTGTGGGGTTACGTTTTCCTCACCAAGTAGCTCTACTACACCCCCTTGTCGGAGGGTCTCTAATACGGCTGGTTGTACACCACTAAGTATGATCTGTGTGCGGGACTCCTTGTGTAGCTGGATCATGGTGGTGAGGTTGTGTATAGCAGTGGTATCCACAAAGGGTACCATACGCATTCGGATGATCCGCACGTGTGGATCGCCAGGCATATTCCGCATCGTCTCATCAAATCTATTGGCGATGCCGAAGAAGAATGGCCCCTCGATTTCGTACACTTCTACGCATTTTGGGAGATCGAGTTTGATGGACTCTGGGTGCCTATTCTTGTCGTCGATCAGATTGATTTCTGAAGCATCTAGCACCCGCTTTAGCAGGATCAGAATGGCAAGTACCATGCCGATACCTATTGCTACGGTGAGGTCTATCAATACGGTGAGGAGGAAGGTGATGACCATCACGAGGGAGTCGCCTTTTGGCCCTTTGAAGATGGCGATGAAGGAGCGCCAACCACTCATATTGTAGGAGACTACTACCAGTACGCCGGCTAGTACTGCCATAGGAATATGGCTGGTGAGTGGGGAGAGTACCAGTAATATCAGGAGCAATACCACTGCATGGATAATGCCGGCAATGGGAGTGCGCCCACCATTATTGATATTGGTCATAGTACGGGCGATGGCACCGGTCACTGGAATTCCTCCAAAGAAGGGGACGACGATATTGGCTACACCTTGACCTACGAGCTCCATATTGGAGTCGCTCTTCGCCCCGATTACACCATCGGCAACGGAGGCGGAGAGAAGGCTCTCAATGGCGCCTAGCATAGCGATGGTAAAGGCGGCGGGAAAGAGCTGCTGTAGTCGCTCTATACTCACCACTGGCATCACGAGGCTAGGCAACCCTGCTTCAATGGTATAGCGGTCTCCGATATTCTCTGGTCGAGCGAAGCCGAGGTAGCCGAGGAGTACGCTCACAAGGGTGAGGACGATGAGAGCGATGAGGGAGCTGGGTAGGTTTTTATTGATCTTCGGGACTAATACGATGATGGCGATGGCAACGATACCAAATAAGAGGGCGACCCAGGAGGTGGTGCCAAAAGCGCTGATATAGGCTTCCCATTTGCCAAGGAAGTCGCCGGGTAGTTGGCTGACTTGTAGCCCAAATAGATCTTTGACCTGTGTGGTGAAGATGGTGACGGCGATACCTGCGGTGAAGCCGACGATGATGGGGTAGGGAACAAACTTTATCAAGGACCCTAGCCGCAAAGTACCTAGAAGCACTAGCATCACCCCTGCCATTATGGTGGCGAGTGCTAGCCCATCGATACCGTGCTTCTGGATAATGCCGAAGACGATGACGATAAAGGCACCGGTGGGCCCTCCGATCTGTACTTTGCTTCCGCCAAGGAGGGAAACTAGGAAGCCACCGATGATGGCGGTGATCAGTCCCTCTGTAGGAGATACACCACTGGCAATACCAAAGGCGATGGCAAGCGGAAGTGCCACCACACCTACAATGATACCAGCGGTGAGGTCTTTGAGAAAGGTATCCTTATTATAGTCCCTAAGATCCTTAAATAACTGTGGAACAAGTCTATTTTTCATAATGAGTGAATAGTGAATAGTTACCTGATCATAACGAGTCGGAATGGTAGGCAGCTAAAACTATCGTGGCATACGGTAGCGGGGGAGGTGAATTACATCACCATCCCTCCGCAGACATTGATGGTCTGGCCTGTAATATACGAGGCGGCATCGGAGGCGAGGAAGGCTACCACTTGTGCTACCTCTTTTGCCTCTCCAGGGCGATGTAGGGCAATCGACTTACTCCACTCTGCTACCACTTTTTCATCTAGCACATCGGTCATATCGGTACGGATAAAGCCGGGGGCTACTGCATTGATTCGGATGCCTCTGGAGCCTAGCTCTTTGGCTACTGACTTGGTAAATCCGAGTAACCCCGCCTTGGAGGCGGCATAATTGGCCTGCCCAGCATTGCCTGTCACGCCTACGACTGAGGAGATATTGATGATGGCACCACTGCGTGCCTTCATCATCGGCATAGTCACCGCCTGAGTGAGATTGAAGGCGCTCTTGAGATTGACTCTAAGCACATCGTCCCACTGCTCCTCGGTCATGCGCATCAGTAAGGTATCTTTGGTGATGCCGGCATTATTAACTAGGATATCTATCTTGCCAAATTCTTTGAGTACCTCTTCTACAAAAGCTTTAGCTGCGTCGTGGTCGGCAGCGTCGGTGGCATAGGCCTTTACCTTTATGCCGAGCTGACTAAGCTCTTCCTCTAGGCTACGGGTATTTTCATTGAGCGAACGCCCCGTAAAGGCTATATCAGCACCTAGCTTTGCCAGCTCGGTAGCTATGGCTCTGCCGATTCCTCTACTTCCTCCCGTTACGATGGCTACTTTGCCTTTTAGTATTTCATTCATCTGTCTATTGCTTGTTATTTTTGTAATCCTTCCATTAGTAAGCTCCGCACCACACGGTAGGTCTGTGTCACTGCCTTCTCTGTACGTCCCAATTGTCCGCGGATAAAAGGCACCTCTAGCCCCTTAAGGCAAGCGTGGATCAGCACAGCGCTCGTGCGGATATCTATATGCCTAAAGGAGCCATCTGCTACCCCATCGGTCAGTATCTTCTGTATCAGCCGACGCTCTAGTACGTCAAACCGCATACGAGCGCGCTCTACCGTGGCAATGTCGTTGAAGAACTCTGCCTCCAGAGTGCCATTACGCTGTACCACCTCATTGACGGCCCGCTCTCGCTTCGCAATAAAGAGCATCAGCTTGGCTATCCCATTCATCGGCTGGTCCACAAACTCCTTCAGCTCCTCATAGAGCACTTGTAGCTCGCCTTGTATCACGGCGAGGTAGACATCGCTCTTGGTGCCGAAGTAATTGTAAAGCGTCCGGCGCCCTTTGCCTGCTGCTACGGCGATAGCATTCATGGTCGTGGCGTGGTACCCTTGCTCAGCAAAGAGGTCTCTAGCTACCTCTATAAACTTCTGTCTTGTCCTATCTATCGCCACCGTTGCTACTTTTTATCTCTGATGAATATATTAATAGGTGTGCCGGAGAAGTCCCAGTTACTACGCACTTGATTCTCCAGAAAGCGCTTATAAGGTTCCTTGACCCACTGAGGTAGGTTACAGAAAAAGACGAAGCTAGGTACCTGTACCTTGGGGAGCATCGTTACATACTTTATCTTGATGTACTTACCCTTATTGGCTGGCGGTGGTGTCTTCTCGATGATAGGGAGGAGCGTGCTATTGAGTTTGGCAGTAGGGATGCGTTTCTTTCGCTTGTCGAATATCTCTTGAGCCAGGTCTAGCACCTTGAGGATGCGTTGCTTCTCCACAGCCGAGATAAATAAGATAGGGAAGTCCACGAAAGGGGCCAGTCGCCCTCGTATCGCTTCGATATATCCATTCATCACCTTTTGGCTCTTCTCCTCTATCAAGTCCCACTTATTGACACAAACGATTAGCCCCTTCTTATTCCGTTGAATGATAGAGAATATATTGAGGTCTTGCCCCTCAATTCCCTTTGTCGCATCCAGCATCAAGATACAGACATCGCTATTTTCAATCGCACGGATACTCCGAAGCACCGAGTAGTACTCCAGATCCTCATTCACCTTGCCCCGCTTACGGATACCGGCAGTATCTACAAGGCTAAACTCGTGACCGAACTTATTATAATGCGTATAGATAGAGTCGCGAGTGGTACCAGCCACGTCGGTGACAATGTGTCGCTCCTCACCTAGAAAGGCATTGATGAGCGACGACTTCCCAGCATTAGGTCGGCCTACCACCGCAATTCGAGGGTAAGTCAGTTCTTCTTCCGCCTCCTCACTTGTCTCAGGGAGCGACTTCACCAGTAGGTCAAGAAGTTCGCCAGTCCCCGTGCCGTTGATAGCAGAGATCGGAATTGGGTCCCCCAGCCCCAGCTTGTAAAACTCCGCCGCATACACCTCCATATTAAAGTTGTCCGACTTATTCGCCACCAGCAATACCGGTTTGCTCGTCTGCCGCAGTAGCTGAGCCACAGACTGGTCTAGGTCACCCAGTCCCGCCTGAATATCTACCATAAAAAGGATAAGATCGGCCTCCTCAATAGCGATTTCCACTTGTCGATTGATCTCCTCCTCAAAGACATCATCCGAGTTTTCCACCCATCCACCAGTATCTACCACCGAAAAAGTGACGCCATTCCACTCCGACCTACCATATTGGCGGTCGCGCGTAGTGCCAGGCTCATCGGTGACGATAGCTGTTCGGCTCTTAGTGAGACGATTGAATAGCGACGACTTCCCCACATTGGGTTGCCCCACTATAGCTACCAGATTATTACTTGCCATGTCTTATACCTCTCTTTCTTTTCTTAGTCTAGTTTATATCCAAAGTTGCGAAGCATCCTATCGCTACTTCTCCACTCCTTCTCTACCTTCACGAATAGCTGCAAGAAGACCTTCTTCTCGAAGAATCGCTCAATATCTTGCCTTGCCATCGTGCCCAGCTTCTTGATAGCTGCTCCTTTGTGCCCTATCAAAATACCCTTCTGCGACTCCCTCTCCACATAGATATTGGCAGAGATGCGGATGAGCTCTTCCTCCTCCTTAAACTCCTGCACCACCACCTCCGTAGCATAGGGCACCTCCTTTTGGTAGTATAGGAATACCTTCTCCCTGATAATCTCCGAGACAAAGAAGCGAGCCGGCCGATCCGTGAGAGCATCCTCCTCAAAATAGGGAGGCGAATCAGGCAAAAGTGCCTCCACTCTCTCCGCGATATAGGCAATACCCGCCCCGTGAAGTGCCGCTACAGGAAGCACCTCTA
>USJF01000013.1 GCA_900554935.1 uncultured Porphyromonas sp. | reverse complement strand
AACTGCGGGCAATGTTCTATGAGGATGTCATGGAGCAGGCTTTTGAAGTCGGCAGCTACTCGTACATCCTCTTTATTGATCCCCATACCAAAGGCATTGGTGCAGACCATTATCCTCACTTCACCAGCTTGCCACGCATTCTGCTTACTTGCCTTTACTTCTGGCGGCAGGAGGGCATGAAAGTAATCGCTACTCAGCCCATAGGAATTGAGGAGGTCGGAGATCTGCTTCGTCTTTTTACGACTTCGCACGTAGACAAGGGCACTCCCCTCGACACTCGAGAGGATATGGACCAGCTCCCGTGCCTTATCATAGGTTTGCCTCACTACATAGGTGAGTGCTCGGCGGTGGAAACTCTTTTTGAAAAAACGACTCTCCTCCCCAAAGAGTAGCTGCTGCTGGATATCCTCCACTACAAGTGGGGTAGCGGTAGCAGTAAGGGCAAGGAAGGGAAGGTGAGGAATACGGCGACGGAACTCTTTGATTCGAGTGTAATGGGGACGAAAGTCGTACCCCCACTGGCTGATACAGTGGGCTTCGTCTACCGCTACAAAGGAGATGACTAGGCTCTCTATCCGACGTAGAAAAAGAGGATTGGTAAGACGCTCGGGTGAGACATAAAGGAGTTTGTAGTAATCAAAGGTGCAATTATCAAGCACTGCTAGCATCTCTCCCCTACTCTGCCCACTATGGAGATAGCCGGCACGTATACCGTACCTACGGAGTCCATCGACCTGGTCTTTCATCAATGCCACAAGGGGGGAGATAATAAGTGCCACCCCTTCGCACATCATCGCTGGTACCTGATAGGTAATGGACTTACCTCCACCGGTAGGCATCAATGCTAGGGTATCATGCCCCTCTAGTAGGCTATTGATCACCTCCTCCTGCATCGGACGGAAGTGGTCATAACCCCAATACTTCTGTAGAATATCTAGTGGAGTAGCGTCAGTGGATAACTTTGGTTTCATCGCTTTTCCCCCTACCATCTATATGGATATCGACGATATAGAGCTGCACTGCAAAGCGACCCTTCCGCTGAAACTCCTCAATGGAGTAGAGGATATCAAAGGGTCGGCCACTTGCAATCAAAGGCAGTAGCTCTGCTTGGTTGTAGGCAACTGCTTGGTAGATAGGCATCTCATTGGGCATGGAGATCATTAGCCGAAGGTGGCTATTTTTGTACCCCATCAATCGGGGCGGGGTAACACTCACCACCCCACGAGTCATAAATAGAGGTTTTTCATTGCCCGGACCATAAGGGGCGAGGTTTCGGAGCTGGCGACGAAGCTTAGGGGTGATCTCTGATAGCTCTAGGGGATAGTCGATCACATGGCGTGGCTGGAGGTCTTCCATCGTTAGCTCTTCATCGGCTTGGCGAGTAACGTTTTGGATAAATTGATGGAGGTACTTCTTTTGGATCGTCAGCCCTGCTGCAAAGGGGTGGCCACCAAAGTTATCTAGGATCTCTTTATTGGCCTCAAGAAGAGTATGTATATCATAGCCCATCACGCTACGAGCGGAGCCATTTACCCGATCATCTTGGGTATCTGTGAGGACAATAGTGGGGCGATTGTACCGCTCCGATAGCCGAGATGCTACAATACCTATCACACCATTGTGCCACGAAGGATCGTAGACAATGATGATCTTGCGATCCTCCATATCTGTGAAGCTCTCTACAATCTCATTGGCTTCCTGTGTGATGGAGTGATCTATCAAACGGCGCTGGTTATTGTACTCATCGATATGATAGCTCATCTCGCGTGCCTCCTTGGCATCTCTTGCCAGTAGCAGATCGACCGATTCGCGTCCACTCTGCACCCTACCCGATGCATTGATACGAGGACCTATCTTAAAGATGATATCACTCATATCAATCTGCTTGCTCTGCAGACCGCTCACATTGATGATGCTTTTCAGCCCTAGAGAAGGGCGGCGATTGAGTTTCTTCAGACCGTAGTATGCAAGTACCCTATTTTCCCCTATCAATGGCACTAAATCGGCTGCTATACTGACTGCCAATAAGTCGAGCATATTCTCCAGCAGACGATTGTCGTTGCCATTGCTCGTACCAAAGGCTTGCATCAATTTGAAGCCTACACCACAACCAGAGAGTTCTTTGAAAGGATAAGTAGAGTCTTTGAGCTTAGGATTGAGGTTGGCTACTGCCTCAGGGAGATCATCATCAGGGACATGGTGGTCGCAGATGATGATATCTATGCCTAAGCTCTTGGCATACGCCACCATATCATTGGCTTTAATGCCACAATCAAGCACAATCATCAGCTTTACTCCTGCTTCGTGGGCATACTCAATAGCTTGGCGCGAGATACCACTCCCCTCCTCATATCTATCGGGGATATAATACTCTATCGCCGTGGTAATGTACCTTAGATATTTGTAGACAAGAGTAACGGCGGTGATGCCATCCACATCATAATCGCCATAAACCATAATTTTCTCTTTATTGCCAATCGCTTTATTGAGGCGAGCAACAGCCTTGGTCATATCAGGCATTAGGAAGGGATCATGAAGCTCTCTAAGAGAGGGCTTGAGGTAATTAGAGAGCTCTTCGCTACTACGAATACCTCGCTTCATCACCACCTCCACGATAGAGGGGAGAAGCTTAGCATCTCGGCTTAGGTCCTCTGCTATCTTCTCGTCCTCACTCCCCAATGGCTCATATTTCCAAACTAAATCCATAGATACAAAGATACTAAAAGTCGGCTATATTATCTTACTCCCAATTCATATACTGCAAAAACACTCAATGAAATAGCAGAGAATTATTGGTTTGTAACGTGGTAGATAAGGTTGATCAGGGCAGTTTTCCACACTTTCCACACGCTTCATTATCCTTTTATATATATTGAAGTACAAGGAAGGGGGGAGATAAGTTGGTGCGGATTTATTTTGGGTAATAAAATAATATGATAAAGCTTGTGGAAAGTGTGAGTACAGCAAATGCTACGATCGAGTTACGAAGTTGGTACCTTTGCGAAGCCTTTGCTATGCACATATATTCACAATGTATCCACATATTTTCCACAAAGTAAGTTCCGCTATATTACAATGAAGTAAGGGATATATGTGGATAACTGCCCTGCTCGGTGTGGATAACTTTTGGTACTGTAATGGTGCGGGGCAATGGTGTTGGGGAATGTGTGTGTATTTCGTTGGTAACTTTATCGTGATGGGTATTGTATTTCTCCAACCTTTTTGTAGTAGGAAAATAAACGAGAATACCTATTTTTTTGCCCAAAAGTTATCAAGAAGTTTTCCACACTCTATTCACACTCTTTTCCACAATCTGATTATCCTAGCCGATGTCTCTTTATCTCTTCTCCAATTGATTCTCCCCTACCCTTTTTATGAGTGTTAGTTCACCTTTTTTATGCCCCTTATATCAATGGTTTATTCCGTAGCGCTACGGAATGGATTCCGTATACCTGCGAAATAGATTCCGTATACTAGCGGAAAGTTTTCCGCAGGGCTACGGAATCTATCTTTCTAGTATAAGGTATAAAAAAAGAATGGGAGTAGTGAGATTCTCACTACTCCCATTCCTTTGGAGAGGATACTATATATAGCTCCCTTTGTCTTTAGTGCATCAGTCTGAATGCTCCTTCGTGGTCACCCAATTGATATAGAGCTGTGGCGCGCAAGTACTTCTCCTCATTATTTTTGGGGAGTGTATTGAGTAGCTCTAGTGCCTCCTTGCTCTTTTCGGGCTCCCACTTGAGGATGGCTAGAGCGAGGTTGTAGCGTGCGATTGGATCTTCCTTGCCGAAGCGCTCATTAGCATAGCGGAGTACTTCTATTGGGCTCTTGCCTTGTTGCTCGTAGTGATTGATGGCTAAAGCTAGTAATTCGCTATGGCTCATCAACTCACGCTTCTCTTGGTATACCTTTGGAAGCTCTTCAGTAGTGTAGTTACGTACCTTGTACTTTGTCTTGATGGTAGTACGGCGAAGAGGTGGATAGTAGTTGGCAAGTAGTGTCTTATAGACTTCACCTCCATTGATTGCCTTGATATCTGCTTCTCTCTCTAGGTCGGTATCATACTTGTCGATGATGGCAAGTACTTGATCCTTGAAAGGTGCCGATGAATCAAAGATAGCATGGCGTAGACCAGCCCAGTCTTCTCCTCCGCCGATGACCTCAAACTCTGCTGCCTTTAGTAGCTCTGGATAGGTTGCCTTGACGTGGTTCATCAAGGTATTGGCTCTATTGCGGGAGAGCTGGCGATTGTAATCAAAGTTACCCTCTGGTGAAGCAAAACCGGTTACTTGTACCATGCCTATGGTGGCTCCTAGCTCGTTGAGCTTTAGTGCCTTGGTGATAAATTCATCGATTCTACGGAGCTCGTTTTGATTGTCTTTGTAATCCTTAAGTAGCTCGTAGCGAGCAACCTTGAAATTGATGTAGCTCACAAATTCCTCTTCATACTCCTTATTACGCACTACCATTGGCTCGTGGTATTTTAGCTTATTGATATCAGGAATAAATAGAGGTATATTGACTGCCTTTAGTGGCTCGAGGTAATTCTGTACGCCGCAAGACGCGCAGCCGGAGAGCTCTTCTTGGATCATAAGTGTAGCATCGGCCATCCATGGTTCAAAAGGTATCTTTTGTGCCATGCTAAATGGGGCTGATTTTACCTCTTTCCAAGTGTGTATATCGCTTAGTACCACCTCGGGATAAACCCTTGAGTGGCGAAGTTTATCAGCTCGCTTGATATATTTGTATCGGTTGGAACCTGCTACGTAGGTGGCTGGAAGCTGGCATTTGTGCCTTCCGTCTTTCGAAACGAGTACAGGCTGTACTTTTATTATCTCAGTACTCTTTAGGTGTCTCTCTGGGGTTACCTCCAATTGTATTGAGAGCTGAGCTATAGGGTCGTGCTCTGTGGCAGCGATATAGCTCATTACTGGCTCTGAATAGCTCCATTGAAGTGAGCTCTTGTGAGCTTCACTCTGAGCTGTCAACATTGGTGCTACCAAGCAAAGGGATAGTAGCACACCGCTAAGTCGCTTTATCATATTCATCATCATTTGTTATTTCAAGAAAAAGACCAAAGAGATAGCTGCTTTGGTAGGGCCAACGTAGTCGGCCACACCTCTGCTTCCTTTTGCACCACAAGTGGTACATGGAAACTTATTGTAATGGATTCGATTGTATCCAGCACCTAGCTCAAACTCTAGGCTGAAGCGTGGAGCGATTAGCCACTGATAACCTACTGCTAGGCCTCCGCCATAAAAGGCATCAACTTCGTAGCGGTTGTTTTTCATCACCTGATCTTTATTTTGCAGTACAAATGGGATGGATATTTCGCCTATATTGGCTTGTCCTCCCTGTGCATGTAGACCTAGAAACCAACCGTTGAAGGCTTCGCAGAACCAATATCTTAGCTCTGGCTGTACCATCCAATGGCTCCACTTTTTGGTCTTATAATTGGGTGAAGTGGCATTTTTCTCGTAGAAAAAGAAGTTGGCACCATATTGCAGGTCCATTGTCCACTGCTTTCCTAATGCCACTTCCATAGATAGGTTGGGCGTCAGAAGTGCATCGTAGGCGAGATTGTTTTTGAGTGCCACTGACTGTGCTTCAGCACGGTAAGAAGTGGATACTCCGACAAGCAGTACAGCTATTCCCAAAAGCAACTTTTGTAGGAATGCGGTACCGCTAGATTGACATCTATTGCTCATAGCATGTATCCTCAATAATTAAAAATTTCTTCTGACCTTCGGTCACTATCCACTTCAAAATAAATAATTGGATTGAGTGAATATTGACGTTAAGTCATATTACTACGTTTGCAAATATACAAAAAGCCTATGATATACAAAAAAGCCCCCTCGGACTATAGAAGTAGTCCGAGGGGGCTTTGGATATATGCGTATTTCTATTTACTTAGCTACGCGCTCTTGCACTACAATCTCCATACCTCTCTTGAGGGCTTCAAGGTTGAGTGGAATTAGCTTGTGGTGACGCTCAGGAAGGCTCTTCTTGAGACCTGCCTCGATGTTATTGATATCTACCATTGGGGCTACCTTGAGTAGTCCACCAAGTACGATGATATTAAATACCTTGGTATTATCCATCTTGACGCTCTCATCTACTGCATCAACACGGAATACATTGATATCATCGCGCTCTGGTACATGAGAGACACCATTGCTATCGTAGAGTACGATGCCACCTTTCTTTACCATTGGTAGGAACTTATCCATGGATGGCTGGTTGAGGACAATAGCCACATCATATTCATTGAGAATAGGTGAGCTAATACCCTCCTCGCTAATGATAACGGTTACATTGGCGGTTCCGCCACGCTGCTCTGGGCCGTAAGATGGCATCCAACTCACCTCTTTGCCACCCATTAGTCCTGAGTAGGCAAGTATCTTACCCATAGAGAGGACACCCTGTCCTCCAAATCCTGAAATAACTAACTCGTAAGTCTTTTTCATTGTGATTATTGATTTAATGGGTTAAATATCTTTGAGGTCGCCAAGTGGATATTGTGGAAACATATTCTCCTCTAGCCACTTATTAGATACCTCTGGAGCTTTCTTCCAACCGCTATTGCAGGTAGATACGATCTCAATCACTGAGGTACCCTTACGTGCCATAGAATTGTCAAATCCCTTGCGGATAGCCTTCTTAGCCTTGCGGATATTACCTGGAGTGTGTACACTCTGGCGAGTAACGTAGCAAACACCTGGAAGTTCCTTGAGGAGGTTGGTGATATTGAGTGGGTAGCCATTGAGCTCTACATTACGCCCAGCAGGGCAGGTGGTGGTAGGCATACCTACAAGAGTGGTAGGAGCCATCTGTCCGCCTGTCATACCGTAGATAGCGTTGTTGATAAAGATAATGGTGATATTCTCACCACGGTTGGCAGCGTGGATGGTCTCGGCAGTACCGATAGCAGCGAGGTCGCCATCACCTTGGTAGGTAAATACCAAGTGGTTAGGGTTAAGACGCTTGATAGCGGTAGCTAGGGCAGGTGCACGACCGTGAGCTGCCTCCTGAAAGTCCACATCAATATAGTTGTAGGCAAATACGGCACATCCTACAGGCGCTACACCTACAGTGCGATCCTTCATGCCCATATCATCAATCACCTCAGCTACCAGCTTATGTACTACTCCGTGGCTACAGCCCGGGCAGTAGTGCATCACCGCATCGGTGAGGAGCTTTGGTCTCTCGTATACTAAGTTTTCGGGCTTTACAAGCTGTGATACATCCACAGAGGTTTCGCCCATTATCTGCTGTTCGATTTTCATAATTATCTGTCTATTAATAGGTCAAATATCCTTTTCAGAGATCTCCTCCTCGAGCGACTCCTTCATCTCTTTGCGTAGCTTTCGCTTTACGAAGTAGCGACGCCCATATTGAAATAGGCGAATCACCACAGCCACCCCACCGACATATAGAAATATAGCGCGGTCGGAGATGGTAAAGAAGATAATAAAGGCAGCGACTGCCACGAGCATAAATAGCACCGTGAGTAGTTGGTCTATACTATCGCTAACGTACATAGGTTGGGGCTCTCTAAAATGGTCACTTATCCAATATATTTACCAGCCAAAGCACTTAGCCATAGCCTCTTTGATCTCACCAGGAGCGAAGATCATACCGCCCATACGACCGTAGTGGTATACTGGGCACTTGCCATTGACAGCAAGGCGTACATCCTCCACCATCTGCCCTGCATTGAGCTCTACACTAATAAAGCCCTTTGCCTGTTGAGCCAGCTCTTTGATACGCTTCGTTGGGAAAGGCCAAAGGGTGATTGGGCGGATCAAACCTACCTTCTTACCCTCAGCTCTACAGAGCTCTACCACCTTCTGAGCAATACGGCTACTAGATCCAAAGGCAACGATGATATACTCAGCATCCTCAGTTTGGATCTCCTCATAGCGTACCTCCTTCTCCTCCATCTCACGATACTTAGCTTGGAAGCGGTGGTTATTCTCCTCCATCACTTGAGATTGTAGCTCCAGAGAGGTGACGATTGCTCTGTGGTCACCATCGTGGCCGATAGTTGCCCACTTATAATTCTTGCGTATCTCCTCCTCCGACATACGAGGTCTCTGCTCTGGGAGGTGTACCTTCTCCATCATCTGTCCGATCACACCGTCCGAAAGAATCATCACAGGGTTGCGATACTTAAAGGCGATATCAAAGCCCAGTCCAACAAAGTCGGCCATCTCTTGTACCGAGTTAGGTGCAAGGACAAGGAAGTGATAGTCACCATGTCCACCGCCCTTAGTAGCTTGGAAGTAGTCACCTTGGCTAGGTTGGATAGTTCCTAGACCAGGACCTCCACGCATCACATTAGCCACCACGCAAGGAAGTTCGGCACCCGCCAAGTAGCTGGCACCCTCCTGCATCAAGCTCCAACCAGGGCTGGAAGTGGTAGTCATCACCCGCTTACCGCAGGCTGCACCACCATAGACCATATTGATAGAAGAGATCTCACTCTCTGCCTGAAGCACCACCATCCCTGTAGTCTCCCAAGGGGCTTGCTCCATTAAGCACTCCATCACTTCACTCTGTGGGGTGATAGGATACCCGAAGTATCCATCTGCACCAGCACGGATTGCACCTAGAGCTAGTGCCTCATTACCTTTTAATAGTTTTGCTTCTTTTTCCATACTTTTCTTATAGGTTAATGTCTGCTTTATGGGTTATTTCTTAGCCCTGTAGACTGTGATACATGCGTCGGGGCATACCAGCCCGCAATTGGCACACCCGATACAATTTTCGGGATTAGCCATATAAGAGAAGTGATACCCTTTGTCGTTGATCTCGACAGGGTGCATTGCTAGGGTACCGGTAGGGCAAGCTACGGCACAAAGGTTGCACCCTTTGCATCGCACTTGATCTATCACCACGGTTCCTTTTACTGTCTTAGTCATGTGGTTTTTGTTTTAAAGTTATTATAATCAGTTAGGTTGCTGCTTTTTCAAGTTCTTTCCAAAGTTACAAAAAGGTTGCCACATTTACCAAATATCAGCCCAATTATTTTTCGTATCTTTGGGCTATATAATGAATATAGGATCATTTCTCAAAATATAATAATGGAGAAGAGTAAGATAGAAGAGCTGTATAGGTGTTACCTCGAGTGTGGTATGGAGGTCTCCACCGACAGTCGTAGAGTAGGGGAGGGGGTACTATTTGTCGCACTTGTTGGCGACCGTTTTGATGGCAATGAATATGCCCTTTCAGCCCTTGATAAAGGGGCCAAGTATGCTGTGGTTTCTCGCCCCGACTTGGCCAAGGAGGAGCCTCGATGCCTATTGGTAGAGGATACCCTTGTGGCATTGCAAACCCTTGCTAGCCATCACCGCGACCAATTTCCACACCTTCAGGTGTTAGGCATCACCGGCACCAATGGTAAGACCACCACCAAAGAGCTCACGGCAGCTATCCTGACCCACGCCAAGGTGCCCACCCTCTACACCGAGGGCAACCTCAATAACCATATCGGCGTACCCCTCACCCTCCTAAGACTTCGGCCAGAGCACCAGGTCGCGATCATCGAGATGGGTGCCAGCAAACGTGGAGATATCAAGGAACTGGTAGAGATTGCCCACCCCAATGTGGGCGTTATTACCAATGTAGGAAGGGCTCACCTAGAGGGCTTTGGCTCCCAACAAGGCATCCTAGAGACCAAGAGCGAGCTCTTTGATTACCTTCAGGCACACCAAGGCAAGATACTCCTTAATATAGATGATCCACTCCTATGGGAGCGCTGGCATGGAAGCGAAAGCATCGGCTTCGGTCTCACCACTCATACAGCGATACAAGGGGCTGAGGTAGTGTGCGACCCTTATCTCAAGATGAAGCTCCTTATCAATGGTATTAGCCAGCCAGTCACCTCTCAATTAGTGGGCAAATACAATGCTTACAACGTCCTTGCCGCTACGGCACTTGCCACCACTTGTGATATCTCTCCGAAGCAGGTAGCTGAGGCGATTGCCACTTACCACCCCTCCAACCACCGCTCGCAGCTGATAGTAGGGACAAAAGGTAGGCAGATGATTGCCGATGCCTACAACGCCAACCCCTCCAGTATGATGGAGGCACTAGAGAATATCTCCGCGCAGCACGCCACCCATAAGCTAGTGCTTCTTGGCGATATGCGCGAGCTAGGCCACGAGAGCCTCCAAGAGCACCAGCGGATCATAGATTGGCTCACCCGCCACCCCGAGATCACCCCGCTCCTTTGTGGCGAAGAATTTGGCAAAGTAGCTCAAGAGAGGATGAAGCAATTCCCCACAAATAGAGAATTAGAGAGTTACCTCCAAGAGAACCAAGAGCTACCTGCCGACCTCGTTGTCCTTGTCAAAGGGTCCCACGGAATTGGGCTAGAGCAACTTTTACCTCGCCTCGAAACAATGATAAATAGTTAGAGCCTATGGATCACTCAGTACTTATTGCCTTAGGGCTAACTCTCTTTGCTGGCCTCTCCACCGGTATAGGAAGTGCTATTGCGTTTTTTAGCAAACGAACTAATACCACCATGCTCTCCGTATCACTAGGGCTCTCGGCTGGCGTGATGATCTATATCTCCTTCGTAGAGCTCTACGCCTCATCACTCGCCAAGATGGCCGATATCTATGGAAAGGCAACCGGCAACCTCTATGCTCTCCTCAGCTTTTTCGGTGGTATTCTATTGATTATGGTGATCGACTTCCTAGTGCCAGAAAAAGAAAATCCACACGAGATGGTGGAGGTAGTGATGATGAGTAAAGCGCATCACACCACACCACTCTCCACTACATCTCTTGCCCGTACCGGTTTGATTTCAGCCATTGTCATTGCGATCCACAACTTCCCCGAGGGCATGGTCACCTTCCTCACCGCCCTTGAGGAGCCCACCTTAGGACTACCAATTGCCATAGCTATTGCGATCCACAATATCCCCGAGGGCATCTCCGTTTCGGTACCTATCTACTACGCCACCGGCAATAGAGGCAAAGCCTTTTGGGTCTCCTTTGCTAGCGGTTTGGCAGAGCCACTAGGCGCCATGGTAGGCTATTTGCTACTCCGTCCCTATCTTACCCCGAGCCTATTTGGTATCCTCAATGCCGCAATAGCCGGTATTATGGTCTACATCTCCCTCGATGAGCTTCTTCCTGCTGCCGAGAAGTATGGCAAGCACCACCTTGCTATCCTTGGCGTAATTGCTGGTATGCTCATTATGGCGCTCACACTTGTAATCCTGTAAAATACTTTTTTCTAATCAGTTAGAAATCATTGGCTTATCAAGCTAATAGTCGAGTTTGTAACTAAGTGATCGACGAGTTCGAAACTCCACGATCGCTTAGTTACAAACTCAGTGATGGCTTAGTTACAAACTCGATGATGGCAGAGATACGAACTCGCCAACGGATTATATACACAACTGAAATAGAGTGGGTTATAATGGCGTAAGAGATGGGCTACCTCTCGTCCCTATTTTTATTTCATTCGAAGATTGACAATTATACGTGGCCCCGCTGCGAAGGACTATTGCACGAAAACTTTCTGACGGCTCACGCAGCTAATTTAGAGCCTTGTAGATCTGCTCTTGGATTCGGGTGCGGATCTTGAGTTTGGAGAGCTCGCCATTCCAACGCTTTGGAGCCACCCTATTGGAGAGGAATATGTAGATGATTTCGTTTTGAGGGTCTACCCAGCAGCAGGTACCGGTGAAGCCGGTATGCCCATAGGTGGAGAGGGGTGCCGAGTGCGCTACATTGCCCACCTTACCCTTGCCTCGATGGCGGTCGAAACCAAGGCAATAGGGTGAGCGTGGGTGACGTGCATTGGTAAACTTCCTTACGGTGCTAGCCTGGATATACCTTCGTCCGTCGTAGGTGCCATTGTTGAGGAGCATCTGCAAGAGAGAGAATAGTTGCTCGGCACTACCGAAGAGCCCCGCATTGCCCGAAACCCCTCCCATCATTGCTGCTGCTTCATCGTCCACATCGCCTCGGAGGGTTTGGTGGCGAAGAAATTGATCTTTCTGCCCCTCGGCTATTTCATTAGGCTGAAATCGCTCCAGTGGGCAGTAGGTGAGTCGCTCCAGCCCTAGTGGTTCTGCCAGTTTCTGTCGAAAGAGCTGGTCGAGGGGCATCTGATAGCACTGCTCGAGGACCTCTTGTAAGAGAAGAAAGTCGATATCGCTGTAGCGGTAACTCCGGCTACGGAGCTGTGCGTCGCGTATCTCCTCTCGTATCATCTCCCTTACCGAGCTGTGCAGATAGTACCCCTGAGCAAAGCGGACTGGGTACTCTTTGCTCTGCTCGTGGCTGACCAGTGTGGGGAGATAGGCAAAGTGGCGCCTTGCCCACGCCTTTCGTGCAATCTGTATGGGGAAACCAGATTTGCGCCGATAGGTGATGAGGGGAGAGGTGTAGCTCTCATCGTCGATGAGGAAAAGATAGAAGTTGATCAC
This sequence comes from uncultured Porphyromonas sp., assembly GCA_900554935.1. Taxonomy (GTDB): domain Bacteria; phylum Bacteroidota; class Bacteroidia; order Bacteroidales; family Porphyromonadaceae; genus Porphyromonas_A. The sequence goes on along the minus strand of USJF01000013.1, from coordinate 3,467 downwards.
GGCAGGCATGCCAGCGGTATGAAAAAGAAGGTCGGCAAGTGATACTGACTCTTTATTGCTCCCTTTGAGGAAATCAAGGTACTTCCCAAGCTTGTCCTTGGTGGTGAGACGCCCTTCGTCTTCAGCTATCATCAAGAGCGGCACCGTTGCTACCGCCTTAGTGACGCTAGCGAGGTCGTAAAGCGTTGTGGTGTTATTGGGCTCCTTTTTCCGACTATCTTTATAGCCAAAAGCCTTGCTATATACCACCTTTCCTCCCTTCGCTACCAGTACTTGACAACCGGGGTACGCCCCTTTTTGCACCCCTTCGAGGGCAATGTCGTCTATCTGCGAAAGGATCTGGCTATTGAGTCCCACCGCTTCGGGCTTGGCAAAGGTGAGCCCTTTTCGCTCTAGGGCGATGCCTGTGCTGGCTTTGAAAAGTGGCGGTAAGTCAACTGGCAAAATTCCTCCCATCGGTATCTGTCCGAGCAAAGCACGTCCGGCTGAGACTTGAGCATCGACGCTACTATCGTAGCCCATTACCACCGCTTTTGCTTCGGCAATTACCTCCTTGAAGTGCAGAGCGGTGTAGGGATTGGTGAGGAAGAGTAGCACTACTGACTTATCACGTGCCAACTGTAGGAGCCCTGCATCGGGGCGTGCCTTTTCGGAGGTGATGGCCACTAGTACCAGGGAGCTCTTCTGTAGTTTCTGGTAGGTGGCTCGGCGCTCGGTGGCGGAGGACTTCAGCCCAATAGCATAGTTGGCTACCTCCGAATCACTGCGAAGTAGCTGTAGGAGCTGAGGTGTCTTAGCATCTCCATATCTCAGAAGTGCACTATTTTTGGGAGCGGAAAGGGGAAGCAGTGCTTCATTATTCTTAAGGAGTGTGATGCTCTCTTCGTAAATCCTTGTGCGGAGTGCTTTGCTTCGCTCGCTATTGAGGTCAGCAGAAAGCGATTGCGTAGGCAGAGGAGTTCGCTCTGTCGCTCCAAGGAGGTATTTCCAAGCCAATACTTTGCGGCAGCGACGTAGCACCTCACTTCGCTCGATCTTTTTCGCTTTGAGTGCAGAGAGGAGTTCGCCCAACGCCTTTTGAGGATGTGGCGGTGCCAGTAGAATGTCATTGCCTGCATTGAACGCAGCCACTGCCACAGAGCCTTTGCCCACATTGTCTATTACCCCTTGCATCGCTAGTCCATCGGTAAAGATCAATCCCTCAAAGCCCAATTGCTGCTGGAGTAGCTCTGTAGTGATGGTAGGGCTTACGCTAGCGGCCTTTCGGCTACTATCTAGTGCGGGTACGGTGAGATGCCCAGTCATTATGCCACCCAACCCCTTTTGGATAAACTCGCGAAATGGGTAGAGCTCCACCTGCTCTAGCCGTGTGCGATCGTGCGTAATTACTGGCAATGCCTTGTGCGAATCGACTTCTGTATCGCCATGCCCTGGGAAGTGCTTTGCCACCGAGAGTACTCCTTGGCTCTCCAATCCTTGCCCATAAGCGAGGACTAGCTTTGCTACCTGCTGGGGGTCGGAACCGAAGCTACGAGTCCCTATAACAGGATTGAGGGGATTATTATTCACGTCGGCGACAGGGGCAAAGTTCACGTGAATCCCCATCCTTTTCGCCTCCTCCGCCGTGGCTCTACCATATTCAAAGGCGGTTGCAAGATTATTAGTCGCCCCAAGTACGATATTACGAGGCCAGCGGATTGTGCCCGAAAGGCGCATTGAGAGTCCCCACTCGCCATCCATCGCTACCAGCATCGGGATGGTCGCCTTCTCCCGCATACGATTGGTGAGGAAGAGCTGTCGCTCTGGCGTCCCTTTTTGCCAAAGAACTCCTCCGAAGCCACGTGCCACTAAGTGGTCCCACTCTTGCAGTGCCTTCGTCCCCTCTTTCGGGAAAACCATTGGCATAATCAGCTGTGCCAAAAGCTGCTCATCCGTCATGCCCCGCATCACACTATCGGCATATGCCAATGCCGTAGCAGTGCGAGCTGGGTCCTTCATCATCGTTGGTGGCGTACCACCTTGCCCCAAAGGGCAACAAAGAAGTACCGCTAGGATACCCCCATACACCTTATACATATAGTCTCTCATCATACTCCAAAGATACCAAAGTTATTTGGTACTTTGTTGGTAGTTAACCACAGAATCTGTATGTTTGTAATAAAGATTAACAGTAGAGCGTATAAGAATATGATTAAGGAAAACTTTGTAAAGCTATATGAGGAGGTACTAAAAGAAAATTGGGCACTGCCAGCCTTTACCAATTACGAAGAGGGGCAGACCTTTACCGTAGCCGATGTAGCACGATGGGCAGCACGTGTCCACCTTATCCTCGAGCGGAATGGCATCAAGAAGGGAGATAAGGTAGCTCTTATCGGCAAGGATTGTGCCGAGTGGTGCATGGTCTGGATGGGCATCGTTACCTATGGTGCCGTGGTAGTACCGATATTACCCGACTTCCCTAAGGCCGACTTGCTACACCTCATCGAGCATAGCGACTCAAGGTTTGTATTCCTCGGAGCCGAGCATGAGAAGTATCTCTCGGGCGAATCTCTGCCCAACGTAGTGGGGGGTCATCAGATAAAAACCCTCAAGCCACTGACTGGGCTTTTGACCAATGACACGACCCAACCCCTAGATATCGACGCACTATTCAAGGAGCACTATCCTGATGGCTTCACAAGGGAGGATGTAAAATTTGCCGAGGTGAGCAATGCCGAAGTGGTACTCATCAGTTATACCTCTGGCACATCAGGCTTTAGCAAAGGGGTGATGACCACGGCCAATAATCTGGCCGCCAATATGACCTATGCTGTGACCGAAAAGATGCAGAGCCGAGGCGACCGCCTTCTCTGCTTTCTCCCAAATGCCCACGCTTATAGTTGTGCATTCAACTTCTTACTACCTCTTCTCTCAGGGGCACACGTCTATATCCTTGGCCAAAAGCCTACCCCTACCATTCTACTTAAGGCACTCAAGGAGGTGCAGCCACGTCTGATCCTCTCCGTACCGCTCGTACTAGAGAAGATCTACAAGAGCGTAGTGACGCCTAAGCTCAAGGAGACTGCCGTGCACTTGGCCCTTAAGATACCTATTATACGCAATTCCGTCTACAAGAAGTTTAGAGAAGGATTGATCGAGGCCCTTGGTGGCAACCTTGGAGAGATCATCATTGGTGGGGCGGCGCTCAATGCAGAGGTGGCACAGTTCCTCGACCGCATCAAGTTTCCCTACACCGTTGGCTACGGCATGACGGAGTGTGCGCCCCTTGTCTCCTATGCTCAGTACAAAAACTACGTCCCCGGCTCCTGCGGTAAAGAGCTCAAGATGATAGAGCAACTAAGGGTGGCCGACGCCCAAGAGATCGAAGGGCAAAAGGTAGGAGAGATACAGGTCAAAGGCGAGAATGTCTGCCTCGGATACTACAAAAATCCAGAAGCGACTGCCGAGCTCTTCACTGAGGATGGTTG
>USJF01000012.1 GCA_900554935.1 uncultured Porphyromonas sp. | reverse complement strand
GGGTGAATGTGACGGTGGGGCTACCGATTATCCGTACTTCGCCTGACCATGGCACGGCCTTTGATATCTGTGGTAAGGGGGTGGCGAATGAGACTTCTTTCCGCCATGCGATCTACAGAGCTATCGATATCTATCGCCATAGAGCAAGGTATGAGGAGGCGACAGCCAACCCGCTACAGAAGAGGTATGTGGATCGGGGAAAGGATAATGTGCGCCTGGATCTCTCGAAGAGTGATGATGAACTATAGCTATAGGCATGGGTGACCATCGAAATAGAGGTAAGTGGTACCGGCAGAAAGAGCTACTCTACTATATCGCTATACTGGCAGCAGGAGCGGTGGTGGTAGGGCTTTTGTCGCAATGGCCAGACTCTCACGCTACACCTTCGGGCACTCTATCGCTGGGGGAGGCCTTTGGGGTATTTACCAACCTACTGGGGGAGCAGGTGACCTCTACCTTTGGGCTTCTGCTCTTGCAGGTGATTGTGATCTTGGTCTTTGCCCGTTTTGTGGCTTGGATCTTTACGAAGATGGGACAACCCTCGGTGATCGGGGAGATACTGGCTGGTATTATCCTTGGCCCTTCGGTGGTGGGGTGGCTCTGGCCTGAGGGATTTCACTTCTTATTTCCGGAGGAGAGTCTGCACAATATCTCGCTTCTCAGTCAGTTTGGGCTGATCCTCTTTATGTTTGTAATTGGGATGGAACTCAATCTGGAGGAGATACGGAAGCAACTTAGGTCGAGCTTTGTGATTGCCCACTCGGGGATCATCATTCCCTTTGTACTAGGTGCGTTGCTGGCTTTATTGCTCTACGAATCGTATGGAGGCAAGGAGGCAACGGTGCTCACCTTTTCGCTCTTTGTGGGGATTTCACTTAGCGTTACGGCCTTTCCAGTGCTGGCGAGGATTATCCAGGAGCAGGGCAAGATGCAGTCTCGCCTAGGGATTCTCTCTATGGCAAGTGCGGCGAATGGCGATATTACGGCATGGTGCCTGCTGGCTGTGATTATGGCGATTGCACAGGCGGGATCGGCGCTGAGTGCGCTCTTCACGGTCCTTTTTGCGGGACTCTATATGGCGATAATGCTGGGGGTGATTCGCCCATTTTTTGGTATGATTGGGGCGACGTACCAGACGAAGGAGGTAGCGGGGAAGGGTGTGATTGCACTAGTTTTCACGACACTACTGATCTCGGCCTATGTGACGGAGATACTGGGGCTACATGCGCTCTTTGGTGCTTTTATCGCTGGGGTGGTGATGCCGGACAACCTTAAGTTCCGGCACATGCTGACGGAGAAGATCGAGGATGTCTCTCTCTCGATATTTCTGCCGCTATTCTTTGTGGCAAGTGGACTTTCGACGGAAATTGGGCTGCTGAATAGTCCAATGCACTGGTGGATCACTGGTCTGATCACTCTGGTGGCTATTCTAGGTAAAATAGGAGGGACCTACTCGGCCTGTAGGGTGGTGGGTGAGAACCGCCAAGATAGCCTCTATATGGGTATCTTGATGAATACACGTGGGCTGATGGAGCTAGTGATCCTATCTATGGGCCTTGAACTGGGGATTATCTCGCCTGTAATCTATGCGATGCTGGTGATTATGACCCTGGTGACCACCTTTATGACGACTCCGGTGATCAACCTGACGAATAAGCTTTGGGCTAGGCGTACCTCGAAGGTGGAGCGCCAGCACTTCCATATCCTCTTCTCTTTTGCACGAAGTAAAATGGGGCTGACGATGCTACGAATCGTGGAGAGTCTATTTGCCCAGCCTGAAGAGAAGGTGGAGCTAGTGGGGCTACACCTGACGGTAGGAAGTGATACCAGCAAGAGTGATGCAGAGCTCTATCGGGCTCAAAACTTTGCTCCTATACAATCGCACGCCGACGCTTCGGGCTATGCCGTGGAGGAGTATTATGAGGTGACGGATGATCCGCTACACTCTATCGCTAAGGCGACGAGAGTGAAGGGAACCGACCTGCTACTAGTAGGTGCCGGGCTGGAGCTCTCTAGTAATCCTGAGGATAGGGCGATGATGGAGCGACACTTGAAGTTTGGCCGAAGATTCTCTCGTATTTTCTCTCAGACGGTCAACTTCTTTAACCTACACAATCTATTTAAGGATCATACCGAGGAGTTCGTGAGGATTCCACACTGTGCTATCGGAGTGGTGATTGACCGCGGACTGGAGAGGAGGGCACAGCAGATAGCGGTCCTCTCTTCTGGAAAAGCACAGGGCTTTGAGGAGTTGGTGGAGCGACTAACGCCTACAAGTGGGGCGACAATAAGGCGATACAAGGTAGGCGAAGTGACGCTGGAAGAGATCAAGGCGCACTATGATCTGCTCCTGATCCCTTACGAACTATGGCAGGAGTTGCGAGAGAAGGAGCCTAGGGTGTCGGATAGAATCCCAACAACAATACTTTTACAAGCGAATAAGAAATGAATTATCTACTTATAGCAAATCCTATTTCTGGCCCTAAGAAAGGGCAAACTACCATCCACCAGAAGGTGCTGGAGCAGGTGGAGGCTGAAGGGCATACCGCTACGTTGGTGACAACAGAGTATGAAGGGCATGGCTACGAACTGGCGCTTGAAGCTTTGAAGAGCGACTTTGAGGTGATTGTAGCGATTGGCGGTGATGGCACTGTGAATGAGGTAGCGAGGGCTTTGGTGCATTCGGATAAGGTGCTGGGCATTATTCCTAATGGGAGTGGCAATGGTCTAGCTCGAGAGCTACAAATTCCACTAGATACCAGTGCTGCAACTAAAGTACTCCTCGAAAATAATAGGGTGACAATAGATACGTGCAGGGCAAATGGAGAACCTTTTTTCGTGACCTGTGGAATAGGATTCGATGGGAAGATATCCAAGGAATTTGCCAAGAGTGATGCCCGTGGCCTCACAACGTATGCCAAGGAGGCAGTGACAGAGTACTTCAATTACCGCCCCAATGATTATCACCTGATGATAGATGAGAAAGAGGTGACGGCAACTGCCTTTCTCATTGCTATTGGCAATGCTTCGCAATATGGCAATAATGCTTTTATCGCACCTAATGCTAGCCTTACAGATGGGATGCTAGATATCACGATTCTGAAGCCTTTTCCTCATATTGAAGCGACGAAAATAGCGATGCAATTATTTACCAAGGAGATTAATAAAAATGATTACACCGCACTCTACAAGGGTAAGCATATCCTTATAGAAACGCCGGAGAAGGTCAATTATCACATTGATGGAGAGCCAAAGCACAAGACGGACCGACTAGAGATCGAGGTGCTTCCAGCCTCTCTAAAGGTGGTGAATAATAAAGAGGGCGGGCACAATAGACCAGTACTGGATCTGCTACACCTAGCTACTAGCGGGCTAAATGAGTGGACGGCAGGTATCATTGAGCTATTTAAGTAAATATGGAAATCAATAAAGCACAATTTATCACTAGTAGTAGTAAGCTGAGTGAATGCCCTAAAGATGGGATGCCGGAGATAGCATTTATAGGGCGCTCTAATGTGGGGAAGTCGTCACTCATCAATCACCTTACGGGGGTGAAAGGGCTTGCAAAGACCTCGCAAACTCCGGGTAAGACGCAGCTCATCAATCACTTCTTGGTGAATGATGCCTTTTATATCGTGGATCTACCGGGCTATGGATATGCCAAGGTGGCTAAGACGATGCGAAGTGGTTTTAAGAAGATGATTGATGACTATATCCAAAGGCGGGAGGAGATGGTCAATCTCTTTGTACTGGTGGACATCCGGCATAAGCCGATGAAGATAGACCTCGACTTTATCAATGAGATGGGGGAGATGGGAGTGCCCTTCTCGATTGTCTTCACTAAGGCAGATAAGCTCTCTAGGTCGGCGATGATGGCAAGCCTTATGGCCTATAAGGAGGAGTTGCTAAAGAGCTGGGAGGAGCTACCCCCGATATTCGTCACCTCCTCAGAGAGTGGCGAGGGGCGTGAGCAACTACTGGAGGATATCGCTCAATTCTGCAAGACTTCTTTATGATAACGATTGGAGATGACCAAAACAGGCGGTTGCCGAGTTAGATATCAAAGTATCTGCGAGTTTGTAACTCAGCGATCATTGAGTTTGTAACTCAGCGATCATTGAGTTTGTAACTTAGCCATCGTGGAGTTTCGAACTCAGCGGTCGCTCAGTTACAAACTTAATTTCCGACTTTATAACACAATGATTTATAGCCGATTCCAAGCCTCCCCTTACGACGTTGTATCACCTGCGGTGCTTGAGGAATTGAGGATATCGAGCATATTCTCTAGCTAGCTATATATTTGGTATCTTTGCGACTGTTTATTTGGCAAATTGGGTGAGCTCTTATGGAATTGATGCAAGTAATAGAATTAGTGGCAGCTACGATAGGCATACTCTATGTATGGCTAGAGCTAAAAGCTAGTGTGTGGCTTTGGCCAGTCGGGATTGTGCTACCCATCTTCTACATTTATATCTCGTGGCAAAGTGAGGTGTATGGCAATGTGCTAGTCAATATCTACTATATCATCGCCTGTATCTGGGGCTGGCGTGAGTGGCTGAAGCATCGTAAGGATGGAGAGACGAAGGACCTACCTATCTCTCACCTTCCGAAGCGTCATCTCTGGACTTTGGCACTGGTGCTATTGCTTGTCTTGGGGTTATGCCCTATATTTAGGCACTATATGGGGAGCCCTTTCCCTACCTCCGATGCCATTGCCACCGCCATTAGCTTCTATGGTATGTGGCTCTTAGGGAAGAAGTATATAGAGAGTTGGTACTGCTGGATCTCTTCGAATGCGATCTTTTGTACCCTTTACTTCCTACAATCCTACATGATCACCGGCTTATTCTTTACCCTCTACACCGTGATTTCGGTGGTGGGCTATTTCAATTGGCTTAAATTACTAAAGCTTCAGGAAGATGCAGATAGACCTCAATAGTAAATACCTACCCGATGTGCTAGTGATAGCTAATGGCGAGCTCCAGGGGGATAAGGAGACGCTTAGACTACTACAAGAGGCACCGCACATAGTGGTTTGCGATGGTGCTCTCCGACGTTATTTAGAGCTCACTACTCGCAAACCCGATGCAGTGGTAGGCGATGGAGATTCGGTGAATGAGGAGGAGCTAAAGCGGGCTGGCGTACCTTTTACAAAGATAGCCGATCAGGAGACGAATGACCTCACGAAGGGGGTTGCCTTTGCTTTTGATAAGGGGTGGAAAAGGATAGCTATTATCGGCGCTACAGGTCGACGGGAAGACCACTCTGTGGGTAATATATTTTTACTTCCAGAGTATTATAAGATGGGAGCCGAGGTACTTGCTATTACGCCTCATGGCTGGCTCTTTCCTTTTCAGGGTGACTGCATACTCGAGACGGAGGTGGGGCGAGAGCTCTCTATCTTCGCCACAAAAGAGCTACCGATGAGCGCTAGTGGTGTGGCTTATCCTTTTGAGCAAAGGGTATTTACCGCCCTTTGGCAAGCGACGCTCAATCAGGTAACTAGCCCTACGGTGCGACTTTATTCCGAGGGGATCGCCATCGTCTACATTTCACAGGAGAAGCGGTAATCTATGGGCAATAAGTACTATATCGTATGGGAGGGGCACCAACCTGGCGTCTACGAGTCGTGGGAGGAGTGCCAAGCACAGGTGCGGAACTTCTCTCGGCCTAAGTTCAAGAGTTTTAAGGATATTACTCGTGAGCAGGCGGAAGCACTCTTCCAAAACCCTTATGCACTCCAAGCTGAGGGAGAGCCGAGGATACTGGACCGCAGTAAGGAGATCGACCTTACCGCACTATCGGTGGACGCAGCCACTAGTGGCAATCCTGGTCCGATGGAGTATCGTGGCGTATGGGTGGAGACTAAGGATCCACTCTTCAGTAGTAAGATCTACCCCGTTGGCACCAATAATATCGGGGAGTTCTTGGCTATCGTGCACGCTATGGCGTGGATGAAGCAAAATGATTACTTCGTACCTATCTACACCGATAGCCTCACCGCACAAGCGTGGATACGTAAGAAGCAACCCAACTCCAAGCTCCCCCTTACCCCCGAGACGCAAGAGCTCTACCACGTACTGCAGAGAGCGGTCCATTGGCTACACACTAATGACCTCTCTAGGTATACTCTCCTCAAGTGGGAGACAGAATTCTGGGGCGAAATTCCAGCAGACTATGGACGTAAAAAGTAAATCCTCCGCAATGCGCGCTATCCTTCTCATCAATACAGGCTCGCCAAAGAGACTAGAAACAAAAGAGGTACGTCACTACCTTACCGACTTCCTCACAGATCGTCGGATCATAGGACTGGCTCAGCCCTTTAGGAATATATTGGTGCACGGCATTATTGCCCCCACAAGAGCCATTACGTCACGAAATAGATACGCCAAAATATGGAGAAAAGAGGGCTCTCCACTACAGATATTTACCGAAGCACTAGCCTCTCGTATCGAGAAAGAAAGTGGCATTGCTACCTTCGTAGCGATGCGGTACAACCGTGGTTCCCTACAAGAGGCATACGACCGTATCGCTTCAAAGGGCTTTACCGAGGTGATACTTGCACCGCTTTTTCCTCATTACGCAATGAGTAGCTACGAAAGTGCCGTGGTATACGCCGTGGAAGTTCATCAGCAGAAGAGCTACCACTTTACCCTCAAGTGCATCGAGCCCTACTTTCGCCATCCTCTATATATCGAAGCGCTTCTAGATCAGATAGAGCGTTTTGCCAAGGTTGGCGACCACCTACTCTTCTCCTATCACGGCATACCGCTGTATCAAAATAAGGCCTACGCAGGCAATCCACTCAAGGACTACCCCTACCAATGTATGGAGACCACCCGACTTGTAGCCTCTCACCCACGCTTCAAGGCGATGAATCTCACCTACGAAGTGTGTTACCAATCACGCTTTGGGCATAATAAGTGGCTCAATCCTACCCTCAAAAGTCGTTTGAAGGCGCTGAGCAAAGAGGGGACAAAGCAGGTCTCGGTGATCTGCCCCTCCTTTGTCTGTGACTGCTTAGAGACCACATGGGAGGTAGGTATCTATATGAGGGAGCACTTCCCAACCCTTCAGCCTACCTTAATAGAGTGCCCCAACGACTCTCTCAGGATGGCCAGCTGCATCATTGATCAAGTGAATTACCATACCACAGAGGCAATCGAATGGACTAAGCCATGATACTTTACTATATAGAGCATAGCAGTTATCTCGTAGAGGGAAGCAAAGCCTTCATCCTCTTTGATTACTTTGGGCAAGGCACCCCCCAAAAAGTGCTATCAAAAGCACCCGAGAAGCCACTTTATATCCTCACTACTCACTCACACTACGACCACTACTCTCCAGTAGTTTTCAAAGCGTTTGAGGGGCGAGAGGTACACTATCTCTTTCATAGCGAGCTAAGGGACAAGGTACCCTCCAAGCAACTCAGCAAGGTGCATTTCATAGAGACTGGCGCGAGCTACGATGATAGCTACCTTACCGTGAAAGCTTTTGGTAGCACCGATATAGGCGGAAGTTTCTACTGCGAAGTAGACGGAGCCACCCTTTTCCACGCTGGTGACCTCAATAACTGGCACTGGAATGAAGAGGCAGAAGAGCCCTATATCCGCCAGTACGAAGCAGCATGGCAGGCAGAGCTAAGTCGACTAACCACAGAGATCAAAGAGCTGGACCTCCTCATGTTCCCTACTGACCTTAGACTAGGCAAAGATTACCTAAAAGGGCTTCGGGAGCTACTCAACCATATCTCAATACACTACCTCGCCCCAATGCATATCAATGGTCAATTAGACCCTGAGGAGCTACAAGCTCTCGCCCAAAAAGAGCACTTCACCCTATTACTTCCTCAACCCTTAAGTCCACGCACTATACAATGAACGTACTTCGAATTATCAAGGACTATGCCCTCCTTTGGGCAATGTTGCTAGGCGCCCTGTTTTACCCTTGGCTATATCACCTAGCACCCCTCACCACCTATACCCTATTCCTGATGCTGCTACTCTCCTATACCAAGGTAAGTCCGAAGGAAATGAAGCTCAATCGCACACACACAGCGCTCTTCGCTCTACAATGGTTTCTAGGCATCATCGCCTACCTAGTGATAGAGCCCTTCGACGCAACCATTGCCACAGGAGTAGCCCTCGTCATCCTCACCCCAACTGCTACAGCTGCCTCCGTCATCACAGGAATGCTAGGGGGAAGCATCGCATTTGTCACCAGTTATATGATCCTGAGCAACATCGCCATCGCCCTTATAGGACCAGTGCTGATCGGACTAGTTCACCCCGAGATGCAAGCCAACTATTGGCATACTGTACTCACTATCCTCGGGCAAGTCTCAGCTCTTCTGGTATTGCCTCTGATCGTGGCTTGGGTCCTACGCTATTGCACACCCAAGTGGCACAATCGTTTGGCGCGTTTCAGCTTCCTCACCTTCTGGATCTGGGCCGCCAATATCATGATACTGATGAGCAAAGCCATACACACCTACCTCACCAACGACCACCTCACCCCCAGCTACACCCTACTCCTTTCCCTCATTACCCTCGCCACCACCTTAGCGCTCTACTACGTGGGAGGGCAAGCTTCGCGATGGACAGGCGAGCGACGTGTCAATGGTCGGCAGACCCTTGGGCAGAAGAATACCGTCTTCGCCATCTGGCTTGCCATCCTATTTCTTGACGACAAAGTAGCCTTCATACCCACCCTATATATCGTGGTGCAGAATATCATCAATTCACTCGAACTAGCGGCATACCAAAAATCATTACGCAAAAAGAATGGCACGAATTAGCAAAGAGATGACCTCCATCATCATCGACGGAGAGAGGGACCAAGAGAAAGCTCAGTTCCTACAGATCCGCCAAGAGATGCCCAAGGCACTTGAGACTGGCAAATACCCCATCCGAGTAGATATCACGTGGGAGTACGATGGCGACCACTCGGGGATGCCTACAGAAGATTTGGCAGAGCAGATGAATAGCTTCGAAGAGGCCCTTATCCCCGCTTTGGAGAAAAACAACCTCGCGCTACTCGCCTACCAAGTGACAGGCGAAGGTCGCCGACTATGGTGCTTCTACACCCGCAACATTGGGGCGTTTCAAGAGACGCTCAATGAAGCACTAGAGGAGCTACCGCTCTTCCCGATCACCTTTTATGCCGAAGAGGATCGGGAGGCCGATGCCTTTAGAGAAGTTGAATCTTTATTATAAATGATGTCCGTTATGAAAAGAGCATTATTGGTACTGGCAGTTATGGCACTGCTACTTCCAAGTTGTAAAAAGGAGAATAAGGAGGAGCAGACCGCACTCCCTCCCCTCAAAGTAGGAGCAATGTCGTCCCTCGACTACCTTCCCTACGTGATTGCCCAGAAGATGGGCTATACCGATAGCCTAGGCTTAGAGCTAGAGATCGTGAAGTTTTTCTCCGCCAACGACCGCGATGCCGCCTTTAGAAGCGGTCAGCTCGATGGCACCGTTATCGACTATACAGGCGCAGCAATACAGCAGGCAGCAGGACTTCCACTCGCTATTGTGGTGAAGCACGACGGCTACTTTGAGTTGATGGCTCAGCCCACAATGGAGAGCGTTGCCGACCTCAAAGGGAAACAAGTTTCTGTCTCTCGCAATACCGTGATAGAGTATGCCACCGATAAGATGCTCGAGGCAGGTGGACTTACCGAAGCCGATGTAGAGAAGCCTGAGATCAATAAGATCCCTCTCCGTATGGAGATGATGGTCTCAAAGCAGATAGATGCCTCGGTCTTCCCCGACCCCTTCATCACCATCTCTAAGGCCCAAGGCTTTGTAGCCCTCTCCTCTACCCGCGACCTCGGCATTTCGGTTACCGGTACTATGTTTACAGAGAAAGCATTGACCGAAAAGGGGGAGTCGATCCGTGCCCTTCTCAAAGCATATAACCTCGGTGTGGACTACCTCAATAGCCATGACCGCCAAGAGTGGGTGGAGGTACTGATCAATGATGCAGGCATACCAGCAGAACTAGCGGATAAGGTGGTATTGCCCAAGTACACCCACGCCACCCTCCCTTCGGAGAAAGACCTTAGCGAGACCCTACAGTGGCTACAAGCGAAGCAACTGGTTCCCGCAGAGTACGATATCAAGAGGCTCGTTTCGAGCGAATACTTGCCAGAGTAATCGTGTATCGTGAGTAGGATCACCATCAAAGAACTCTCCTATAGCTATCACGGCCGAGGAGGAGTGACCCAAGCCCTTAACCGCGTGAGCCTATCCCTTGCCGAGGGCGAGGTGATAGGGCTCACGGGGGTCTCTGGAAGCGGTAAGTCGACCCTACTCAATATCCTTTCTGGTATCCTCCATGGCTACAGTGGCGAGGTGCTGATCAATGGAGAGCCCCCCAACCCCAAGAAGCACTCCATTGCACTAGTGCCACAGAGCTACGGGCTACTACCATGGAAGCGAGTACGAGAGAATATACTCCTTCCCCACACCTTAGGCAAAAAGTGCGAGAGGATCGGTGAGCTACAGAGCATCGTAGACCGACTAGAGATAGGCGCACTACTCCATCGCTACCCTTCCGAGCTTTCCGGCGGACAGAAGCAGAGAGTGGCCCTTGCTCGTGCCTTTGTACAGTCGCCCGACCTACTTCTGATGGACGAACCCTTCTCAGCACTCGACATCTCCACTGCCACCCGCAGTAAGGAGTTATTCAAAGCCTTCCAAAAGGAGCTGGAGGTCACCACAGTGATGGTGAGCCACAATCCCCAAGAGATAGAGGGGCTCACGGATCGGGTGATTATCCTTGGAGGCTCTCCTGGCGAGGTGATAGCCGATACCCATCTGCCAAAAGCAGAGCAAATCTTACAAGAGATCCTAAGAAATGAAGAGTAGTCAACGACTGAAAGCCCTACTCTACCGTACGGTGGTAGGTCTGCTGCTCATCAATCTACTTTGGTGGGTAGCATCAATAACCCTCAGCAGTACCGCTATCATATCTCCCCTGAAAGTCTATCAAGCCCTACCCGCTCTCCTTTCGCAAGAGATGGGGCGACACCTGTGGGCAAGTCTTTATAGAGTACTTTTGGGGCTACCGATCGCCTTTGTACTAGGGATGAGTATGGCCTACGCCATGTACCGCCTTCACCGATTTGGGAGAGTGATGAGTGCCTTTACCTACCTCGCCTACCCTATTCCCAAGCTGGCACTACTCCCCATCGTGATGCTGATTGCGGGATTGGGCGACACTGGAAAGATCGCCATGATCGTGCTGATCATCCTCTTTCAGATCATCGTCAATATCCGTGACAGCCTCTACAACATCCCCCCAGAGAGCTTCCTAATCACCACCTCCCTAGGGGCAACAAGCTGGCAAGCCTACCGGCACGTACTACTACCTGCCACACTTCCCGACACACTATCCACCCTAAGGGTGGCTATCGGCACCGCCATCTCAGTACTTTTTGTCACCGAGACCTACGGCACAGATAGAGGGATGGGCTACTTCATCATCGACTCCTGGATGCGATTTGACTACATCTCCATGTACGGAGGCATAGCGATACTCAGCATCATGGGATTTCTGCTCTTCCTTCTCACCGACCTACTAGAGCTACTCCTCTGCCCTTGGCAAGAGCACTCTCGAGACAGATAAGTAAATAACATTTACCAATACCAAAGTATTATTATTTATGATGAAAAGAATTACATTACTCCTCACCACACTACTTCTAGTAGCTGGTACCACATCGGCACAGCAAGAGAGCTTTGTCAAACGCATTACCGTAAAAGGGTACGGACAGATCTTCGCCGAAGGGGGCTATTTTGCCAATGGAAGGAAGAGTGCCACCTTCGATACCAATAAGATAGAGATCCTTGGAATCGGCAAGATTACCGACCAATGGACCATGGGCGTCACCGTACAATTCAATAAGCCTGTGATGCTCAAGGACCTCTATATGCAGTACGCATTTATGCCAGAGCTAAAGGTCAAGATCGGACAGTTCAAGACCCCTTTTGGACATGAAAACCAAGTAGCCCCATTCCTCAATCCACTAGCTATCGGCGGAAGTATGCCTACCGTTTACTTTGCTGGTGTAGGCATGGACCCGCTTTACTACGGTACCGCAGGCCGTGATATGGGTATCGAGCTATCGGGTGACCTATGCAATAACCTACTCACCTACAAGGTAGTGGCGATGAATGGACAAGGGATGAATGCCAAAGACCTCAACCTCGGTAAGCTCTTCGGTGGCTCTCTCTACATTCGCCCTATTGAAGGGCTCAGCCTACACACCTCCTACCTTGGGGGCAAGCAAGTAGCTATGGGTGCTGCCAAAGGAATCCAAGCAGGCGAAAGCTATATGCGTCACCGTGTCAGTGCAGGCGTTATTGCCAATTACCAGCCGATTAGCCTCTCCACAGAGTATATGTTTGGTCGCGACCAAAAGATCAATAGCATGGGTGCCTACCTCACAGCCGCTATCCACCTACCAGAGCGTTACGATCTAGTGCTCAGCGCCGATTACCTCCAACCCAATATGGAGCAGAAAGGCCAACTATATACCGCTACACTAGGGGTAGATAAGTGGTTCTACGGCAATTGCCGAATCCAGCTACAGTACCGCTATACCCACCCCACAGAGCAGGTGATGCTACCCGTAGCTAAAGGCCACACCCTCCGAACCCAGTTTCAATTCGCCTTCTAAGCCCCCATCTCGACACACAAAGTAATACAGAAGCAAGATAGCCTCTATCCCCATACACAAGGATTGAGGCTATCCCCATTTAGAATAAGGAAGATAATCGAGTTTGTAACTCAGCATTAGCTTAGTTTGTAACTCAGCATTGGCTTAGTTTGTAACTCAGCGTTGGCTTAGTTTGTAACTCGCCAGTGACTCAGCCGACCCTTACCTTTCGGCCTCTTAGAGAAAGCTCCACAATGATGGAGCGTCGAAGCACCCTAAGCACTAGCACTCCTATGAATATCACTTGGTAGGATCTTTGGAGTGCTCCCTAGTGCCGGCCCTCCGGCTTTAAGGGGGAGGGTTTTATTGTGCAGTCGTGATAATTTAGTAGCTTTGCATATTATAGTGTGTATATATATGGGGAGGTAGGCATCAGCTTGTAAGGTAGAGAATAGCTATGAGTAGAGATAAGAAGGGAGGTCTCGGTAGAGGATGGGGAGGATGGCACTCACGGGTGATCAGCATCATCAGTATTTCGATGGTGCTCTTTTTGCTTGGTGTGGTGGTACTTCTTGGTTTGGTGGGAAATGGCCTGAGTAGCTATGTGCGGGAGCAGGTGACCTTCACCGTAGTTTTGACGCCCGATGCCGATCCTTTGGAGGTGGCTCTGATGGAGAGATCGCTAAAGAAGGAGCCCTTTGTACGTGAGGTATCCTTTCACTCCAAAGAGGAGGCACTGGAGGAGCTGACGAAGGAGCTTGGGGAGAATCCAGAGCAGTTTTTGGGTTGGAATCCCCTTTCGCCCACCTTTGAGATCACGCTTGGGGATACTTATGTCGCTTCGGCAGATAGCCTAAAGGTAGTGGAGCGTAAGTTGGAGGGGTATAGGCTCACTCAGTCGCTAGGCTACCGGCAGGACTTAGTGGATCGGCTGAATGAGAATATCCGTGGGGTGACATTGGTAGTGGCTCTGCTTTCGGGTCTGTTGCTATTGATTTCGATGGTACTGATCAATAATACCATTCGGCTCTTGATCTACTCACGGAGGTTTTTGATCTACACGATGAAGCTGGTTGGAGCCACCTCGTGCTTTATTCGCCGTCCTTTTGTGTGGTATAATATCTGGAGCGGTGTGATGGCCGCGGTGGTGGCTAGTGGGTTCCTCACCTGGGGGTGGTACTATCTACTCAGTAAGTACCCGCTTCTAAGTACGATATTAACGGTAGAGAATGGCCTTATAGTACTGGGCGTAGTGCTGGTGCTAGGTGTGGTGATCAGCTGGATCTCGGCGACACTAGCTGTATCTCGCTACCTTCGAATGGATGTGAATAAGCTCTACAGAGCGTAGTATATAGATATATATGTGTGTATGAATATGGAGGGCAAGGAGGATCAAAGGATCAAGGGGTATGGGTTTGGCAAGGCCAATCTATACATAGCGCTAGCATCGGTGGCGGTGATAGTGGTGGGCTATCTACTCTTAGCAGGTGGAAAGTCGGCGGATGGTGTGAGCTTCGATGAGGAGGTCTTCAGCAGACTTCGCATTGGGGTGGCCCCTGTGGTGCTAACGGTAGGCTATGTGGGGCTCTTGGTGGCTCTGCTGTGGCGTGGCAAAAAGCGATAGGCTATGACGGTACTCGAAGCTATTATTCTAGCAATAGTAGAGGGGATTACGGAGTTTCTGCCGATCTCTAGCACGGGACACATGGTGATTGCTCAAGCATTGATGGGGATGGAGCCAACGCCCTATGTCAAGGCCTTTACGGTGATGATCCAACTGGGTGCGATCCTCTCTGTGGTGGTGCTTTACTTCCGGCGTTTCTTTCGATTTGAGCTACCTCGGGATATGTGGCATGAGGAGCGAAAGTGGCGGAGGACGCTCGGGCGTTTTCGCTTTTACTTCCTTCTCATAGTGGGTGTAGTGCCTGCAGCTGTGCTGGGGCTACTCTTTAATGACTGGGTGGATGAGGCGCTGGGAAAGGTGTGGATCATCGCTCTTAATCTAGTGATTGGAGGTGTGGTGATGCTTTTTATCGACCGATTGATTCGGCACAATCACAAAGGAGAGGTGACGTATGGTAAGGCACTGGTGATAGGGCTTTTCCAGACGATTGCGATGTTTTTCCCTGGGATGTCTCGGAGTATGTCGACGATTGTAGGGGGTATGTCGGTAGGCTTGCGTAGGGAGGTGGCGGCTGAATTTAGTTTTTTCCTAGCTGTGCCTACGATGTTGGGGGCTTTTCTACTGGAGATAATTAAGTTTTGGAAGAGTGACTCGCTCTATATCCTCGAGGAGCATTGGCTGACCCTCTTGGTGGGGAATGTAGTCTCCTTTGTGGTGGCGATGGTGGCCATCCAAACATTTATCAGGTATTTGAAGCGACACGGCTTTGCGGCATTTGGTATCTATCGTATCTTGGTAGGTGGGGTGATCCTCGCCTTGATGGGCTTGGGAGTGGAGCTAGCGATCGTGTAGAGGTATGAAGCAGAAGGGTACGCAACATAATAGCGCTCAGGAGGTGCCGGAGAATATCTTTGGAGAGGGGACTTTTGTGGTGGTGGATAAGCCTCTTGGGTGGACTAGTTTTGATGTAGTGAATAAGTTTAGGTGGTTGCTCTGCAGAAGGCTAGGTGTGAAACGGCTGAAGGTGGGGCATGCTGGTACGCTCGACCCTCTCGCTACGGGAGTGGTGGTGCTCTGCACGGGGCGATACACGAAGCGGATAGAGGAGGTGCAGAAACTACCAAAGGTCTACACGGCAACGCTGAAGCTGGGGGCGACAACTCCCTCTTTTGATATGGAGAGTGAGGAGGATGCAACTTTCTCTACAGAGCATATCACGAGGGAAAAGGTGGAGACGGTACTGAAGCAATACGAGGGGTTGATACCACAAGTGCCGCCGATCTTTTCGGCCGTGAAGGTAGCGGGGAGCCGTGCTTATCAATTGGCCCGACGGGGCGAGGGAGTGAAGCTACAAGCGAAGGAGGTACGGATTAATCGCATTGAGCTACTGGAGTACAGCTTGCCTTTCATCCAGATAAGAGTGGAGTGTGGCAAGGGAACTTATATCAGGGCTCTAGCAAGGGATATCGGGGCATCGCTAGGTTGTGGCGCTTATCTCACAGCGCTTCGGAGGGAGTCGGTGGGGGCGTTTAGAGCTTCGGAGGGTATTGAGGTGGAGCAGTTTGAGGAGTATATTGAGGAGAGAATGAGTATGGACTAAGAAGGAAAAAGGAGGTTGAATATGAATATAGCGGAGTATAAACTATCGAACTTTAACTATAAGCTACCTAAGGAGCTGATAGCTCAACACCCTACAAACCACAGAGATGAGTGCCGGCTATTGGTGCTCCACAAGGACACGGGGGAGATAGAGCATAGGCAGTTTAAGGAGATCCTGGAGTACTTCGGGAAGGATGACTTATTTGTGCTGAATAATACTAGGGTGTTCCCTGCAAAGTTGGTGGGGAATAAGGAGAAGACGAATGCGATGATTG
>USJF01000011.1 GCA_900554935.1 uncultured Porphyromonas sp. | reverse complement strand
CAATCAAGACCAAACTACTCATCATAGGGGGCGGACCAGCAGGATATACGGCAGCGATCTATGCATCAAGAGCCAATCTATCTCCTATTCTGGTAGAGGGAATGCAGCCAGGAGGACAATTGACCACCACCACTGATGTAGAGAATTTTCCCGGTTATCCCGATGGGGTCAATGGTACTCAGATGATGATGGAGATCAAGAAGCAGGCGGAGCGTTTCGGCACTGATATGCGCGATGGAGAGGTGACTAAGATCGACCTTTCTAAGCGACCATTTAAGGTGGAGATCAATGGTGGCGACTCTGAGATTGTTGCGGAGAGTATCATCATCGCCACTGGAGCAAGTGCCAAGTACCTAGGTCTGCCTGATGAGCAGAAGTATATGGGCATGGGTGTGAGCGGATGTGCCACCTGCGATGGTTTCTTCTACCGTGGTCAGGATGTAGCAGTTGTTGGCGGAGGAGATACCGCTTGCGAAGAGGCGCTTTACCTCTCTCAGATCTGCAAGAAGGTATATCTCCTAGTGCGTAGAGATGAGCTACGTGCCTCTAAAGTAATGCAAGACCGTGTGGCCAATAAGGAGAATATCGAAGTGCTGTGGAAACAACAGGCCGAAGGACTTTATGGCGAGAACGGTGTCGCTGGCGTACACGTAGTAAAGCACAAAGGCGAAGCCAATGAAGAGCGCTATGACTTGCCAGTACAAGGCTTCTTCCTTGCTATCGGGCACAAGCCCAATGTCGACTTCCTCGGAGGCCAGATTGAGCTAGATAAGCAAGGCTATATCCTTACCAAAGATGGTATGCCCAATACCAATGTCGAGGGCGTCTTCGCTGCTGGCGACGTAGCCGATCCTCACTTCCGCCAGGCGATCACCGCTGCTGGCAGTGGCTGTAAAGCTGCTATGACTGCCGAGCGCTTCCTAGGTGAGAACCCACTGAAGTAACGAACCCCAGAGAGAGGGGCATTTAAATCATCAAAAGCTCTATCTCACTGTCAGTAGCGACAGAGAGGTAGAGCTTTTGCGTAGAAAGGTATTGCGAATAGACCTTTTGTACCACCTTCTCCCCACTATCCGTAGTGGCAATATAAAGAGTAGGAGACATCATCTCAATCTGATTGATCCCCTTAGATAATAGCTCCGAATGAGCCTTGTAGACCGCCTCCTTCGCCGTCCAAAGTTGAATCGGCTCAAGAGCATATGCCTCGAGAAGCCTTTGCTCCTCCGCTGTGCTGTAGCGAGGCAAAGCTCGCTTCGCCTGCGCCCACTTCTCCTCCACATCAATACCTAGTGCCTCCCCCTCAGGGCCTATTGCGATGGCTAGCCAGTGCTGCGAATGCGAAATCGATAGCGACGAATCCGGATGGCCATCCAGCCTTGGTCGCCCCTCGGGAGTATACGAAATAGATGAAGCGAGCACCCTCCCTTTCGCTCTTTGCACCGCCTCAGATCGCTTCAGCTCCTGCTCAATTGGCGTGAGATAGATAAGCACCCCACGGCTCATTCCTCCGCTACCTCCTCCTCCTTATCCGGATAAAACTGCACCTTACTGATACGTCGGCGACCCATCTCACGCACCACAAAATGGTGCTTGCGGATATAGATCTCCTCCCCCACCGTAGGGAAGTCGCCCTTTGCCTCCAGTAGCATACCACCGAGCGTATCCACCTCCTCCATCTCCTCCTCTATCTCCTTGTAGTCCGGCACTCCAGTGATCCTGAGGAAGTCCACGATCCCTATCTTAGCATCAAATAGGATACTCCCATCAGGCTGCTTCGTGTAGAGTACCTCCTCATCCGTATCATACTCATCCTCAATCTCCCCCACAATCTCCTCCAGCAAGTCCTCCATACTCACCAGCCCACTGGTACCGCCAAATTCATCCACCACAATAGCCAGATGAATCTTTTCCGTCCGAAACTCCTCCAGCAGACTATTGATCCTCTTACTCTCCGGCACAAAGAAAGGCTCCCTAATCAGCGGTTGCCACGCAAAGTCCTCCCCCTCCGAGAGATGCGAGAGCAAGTCCTTGGCATAGAGTACCCCCTTGATATTATCTATCCGCTCCTCATAGACCGGCATACGTGAGTACCCCTTCTCCACGATCAGAGCCTTCACCTCCTTAAAGCTATCCCCCAGCTCCACCGCCACGATATCCATACGAGGCGTCATCACATCATTCACCGTCTTACGATGAAAGCGTACAATACCATGCAAGAGCTGCTGCTCCTCCTGATCGTCGGTTGTCAGAGCAATCGCCCGCTCCAGCTCACTCTCCGTCACCTTACTCTCCCTACTCGTAAAAGGCTTCGTAGCCCCCGAGCCAATCTTTACCAAGAGATGCACAAGAGGCTGAGTCACACGCATCAATAGCCTCAAAGGGCCAATCATCACCTTCGTAGCCGATAAAGCGTGGTTCTGAAAATAGACCTTAGGGATAATCTCACCAAAAAGCAAGACCAGAAAAGTGATACCAATCACCTGCACCAAAAAGCCCAGCGTCTCCGCCCCACCAAAGTCCAATAGATGGCTCACCGCATAGCTCGTAAGCATCGTGATAGCGATATTCACAAAGTTATTCATCACCAGGATAGTCCCCAGTAGATAGTCCGAATTGGCAAGTGCCTCAAGCACCTGCTTCTCCCGCTTCTCCGAGCTCTCCTCGAGATGGTCAATATCCTTCGGCTGAAGCGAGAAAAAAGCCACCTCCGATCCCGAAAAGAAACCACTCAGTAGCAGGCAGATAACAGCCAATATAAGTGCAATAATCACAGGCGTGGTGATGGGATTCGTCACTACACCTTCAAATAAACTAGATAAATAACTCGGGTCGTCCAAAATATATCTATTGGTCTATATAATTATCTCAAACTCCATTAAAATGGCAAACCATCAGGATTCTTTTCAAGCTCCTCAAAGAGATGCCCATACCGCGTCTGAATCTTCTTCTCAGTAGCCGGCCTAGCCACCACCTCCTTACGCTCCAGAAGCGTGATCTCTTTCGCAATGACAAAGGTGTGCGTCGTAAACTGCCCCTGCCTATTATAAGTGCGAGTATAGGTCAGCCGACCCAATACCTCCACCAAGTCGCCAGGGAGTAGCTTAGTGCCTACCTCCTCCGCCAGAGCCCTATAGCAGATCACCCTATGCCAATCCGTCACCTCACCACTGCACTCTAGTGCCTCCTCCGTAAGGTGCGTAGGAGCATGCGTCGCAAGCGAAAAGCGTACCGCACAGGTGGTGGGGTCGTACCAACGTATATTAGGCTCCTCCCCCACATCCCCTACCAAGCGGATAGCATTTACTGTTCGGTCCTCCATTTAATTGGTATCCTTAGTTTTACGCCTCAAAGATACCTATTTTTTGATAATTGTAGCACCCCCAGGTTACCCCTCAATTCTGCAGGCTGAGGTTTTATTGCTTTCGTCGGGTACTTATGGATTGTTTTTTCTTGTATCCCGACTTTTTAGCAGACCAAAGGCTCTACATGGAAGTCTGCGTATTCTCTATTTATCCCTTTACGTCCTTATAGGTCCATGCAGAGTCTCGTTTCTTTGTCTGGATAATCTGGTTGTCGTAGTCGAAGTCGCAGGCTTTGTCACGCTCCAATAGCCCAGTTTCAATAGTCTTTTTATCAAGAGCTCGTTCAGCTTTGAATTGCGGTTGAATGTGTAGTCTATTCCAGACCCCTTCTTTTTACCCCTCACTCAGCTTGTGGAATCTAGGTAGTGGGATACTTCCTAAATTATCCTTACATTTGCAAAAAAGGGAGAATAGTCCAAACCAAATTATGGTCTTCGTTCCTTATGAAATTGATCTACACACTATTAGTAACAGCGTTCCTAACGCTAAGCCTACAGGCTCAGAGCATAAAGACTTTCCAAGGACCTTATGTCCATGGTAATGCCAAATACAACTACTACGAACTTCCCAATGAGGGGCGTGTTTATCACGGAGCGTTCCAATTTACTTATGATGTGGACCCGAATAGCAGTGAGGGACTTTATGTGAATGGCACTTATGCGAACGACCTCAAAGATGGCAAATGGACGTACCGCTTATTTCGCTACGATGGGAGTATGGAGTTACAACTCAACTACAAAAAAGGTGAATTGTGGGGAAAGTGCACTTATATTGAAGCACCCAACTATGGGAAAAGACGACAATATGACGTGCTACTAAAGGCGAATAAGGTAGTACGTGTACAGCTGACAGAGGGCGAAGATTCTGACCCTTCCTTTCAGACAACGGGGCAGTGTAATGCTGAAGGCTTTGCCGACGGGATTTGGAGGAAAGGTTACATAGCGGACGGTAACCTGTACACACGCATTGAGGAGTGGAGCAATGGTACCCTTGTGACTCGGAAAGAAAAAAATGAATCTACAGGCGATATAAAGGTGGTTAAGGATCCTGACCCTAGGCTGAATATTCCAGCGGAACTATTGTCCGACTTTAGTTTTAGAGGGTTACTCGCTTCCCTCCTAAGGGGTTGGGTGGCATATAGTAAAGAAGCCTTTGAACAATTATGCAAGGCATTAGAAAGAGGGGAAAAGCCTTTTATGGGAGTAAGAACCAAGAAGACCCCCGCACCAACCAATAGCAGCCTAGCTATCAGTAGTCCTCGCATTGAACCAGAGCCTGATCATATCTATGAATACCTAGAGGAGATGCCAGAGTTCCCAGGCGGACAAGCAGCAATGATGGAGTGGCTATCCAAAAACATCAATTACCCACCAATCGCAGCAGAGAATAACATCCAAGGCCGCGTAATGGTATCCTTCGTGGTAGAGACTGATGGTTCGTTATCCAATGTAAGGGTTGTTCGTGGTGTAGACCCCAACCTCGATAGGGAAGCAATGCGCTTGGTATCTATGATGCCTAAGTGGAAGCCCGGTATGCAGGACGGTAAACGCGCGCGTGCGAGGTTTACCTTGCCGGTACAATTCAGTCTACAGTGAAAGTACGAGCCTTTCCGAATAGGCGTTCACAAAAAAAGGTCCCCTACCGCAATGGTAGTGGGACCTTTTCGTATGTGAGCTTGATAGTAACAACGAATGTCGAGGAGCCAGCAGAGGTCGAAGTAGCCGTTCTCGTGCAGAACAAGGCGAAGAACCGAAAGTAGGTCAGAAAACTTTCGTTTCCCGACCTACTCGATTTTGCCCCTCACTCAGCTTGCGGAATCTAGGGTACTACCCCTTGTGGGTCGGAGAAGAGCATCCCACATGCCTGCCAATTCACTTCATACAATAGCCTCATATATAGGGCATCTGCCCAGTTTGTAACTGAGCAATTGCTGAGTTTGTAACTTAACAATTGCTCAGTTTGTAACTAATCAGTCACTGAGTTTGTAACTCGCCGATAGCTCACATACCAACCCCATTTTCACCTTGCCCAGTATCTGCTTCCCAATGCCTTATTTAAGAGGATATCGTGGAGGTGGCGGAGGGTGGATTGGTACTGCTCGAATGTGGGCTTGGAGGAGTGGGAGGAGAAGCTGGCGGATTGTTGCATCGCCCAATTGTCGGTGTTGGCTACGTTGCCCCACTTTGATCGGAAGGAGCCATCGGTGGTTGCACTAGGCGTGGTGGTAACTGAGGGAGGAGGGGAGGTTTGGCGGTAGCTTTGGAGTAGCATTATCTCTTGCTGGTACTCTGTGAGGAGGAGGTAGGGGTAATCGGTGTGGTACTCTGCTGGTAGGGCTTGCTGTAGGGCGAGGGCTTCTACCCATTGTGCTTGCTGGTAGAGGAGGTGGCGGAGGGTGAGGAGGGCAGCAGTCTGCCATTCGCTTTGGGGAGTCTGTAGGAGTTGGTGGGTAGCTTGCTGGAGATGAAGGGTATCGGGGTGATGAAGTGCCGTGCGGTAGGTGATGTAGGCTTCTTCTTCCGGAGTATTGGCGGTGGAGCTATTGCCTAGGTCTACGGTGGCGGTAAAGCGCTCCCAAGTGGAGGGGCTTTGGCGGGAGAGGTACTGTAGGGGTAGCTGGGCGGTGGGATCTAGTTGGTGCCACAATCGGGCAGCGCGGAAGGCGAGGGGGTCTTTGGTTTGCCTCAAGATCTGCTCTAGGAGCTGGATGGTGGTGAGGGTGTCGCCTTTGGAAAGGGCTATGATCGCTTGCGAAGCGGGGGTAGAATGGGAGTAAAGGGCGAGGAGACGACCTGCCTCTGTGGGGTTGTCCATCAGTAGGTGGGCATTGATCAGCTGTAGGGTGTCGGTGGCTCTATCGAGTAGAACGGGTCCATCACCCAGTAGTTGGGCCACTCTTTGTGCTAGGGGGTCTTTAGGGGGGAGGTGATTTAGGATATCGGTGAGTTGATCGTGGTGGCTCCCTCTCTCGTCGTATAGGTAGAGTGTTTTTGGAGTGCGAAGGGTGGGAGGAGTGGCGAGTAATTGCGCCTCTACTTCTGCCACTTGTTGGATTAAGAAATGGTGTTGGTTGTAGTTTTTTGCCCGCTTTAATAGGGTGCAGCTTGCCAATAGGCAAGGGAGTAGTAGTAGGATGAGTATAGCTCTTGGGCTACGCATCTTGGGTGGTTTTGCGGTGGGGTAGGGCTTTGCAGAGCAGAAAGACTACGGAGAGTAGGATCACCGATAGCACGCCGGTAGGGAGGTTGAGGTAGTAGCTGGCGAAGAGGGCGATGAGTACGGTGAAGGTGCTGAGGAAGGTACTCCCGATGATGAGTCGCTTGAAGCTATGGGTGTAGCGACTGATGGTCATCTGTGGTAGGGTGAGCATACTCATCACCATCATGATGCCCATCACGCGGATGCTGAGGACGATGCCGATGCAGATCCAGACCATCATACCGTACTGATACCAGCGGTGGTGAAGTCGGCGTATCTGCATAAACTCGGGGTCGAAGGAGGTGTAGAGCAGTGGCCAGTAAAAAAAGCCTATCGGCAGGGCGGTGACGAGTAGGTAGAGGCCGAGCATACAGAGCTCTAGTGGGGTGACGAGTAGGATATTGCCAAATAGGAAGCTACTAAGGCTAGGGGTGTACCCAGGGGTGAGGAAGGTGAAGAGGATGCCAAGTGCCATTCCGAGCGACCAAATGGCGGCGATGGCGGAGTCTTCGCGGACGGCTCCTTTTCGGCTAAGCCACTCTACCCCTAGTCCGCTTAGGATAGCGGCGCCAATAGCGTAGAGGAGTGGGTTTTGCCCCAAGAAGAAACCGAGCCCTAGCCCTGCGAAGGAGCTGTGGGTGATACCGCCAGAGATGAACACCATTCGACGGACTACCACAAAACTACCCACTATGCCAGTGATCAATCCTGTGAGTAAGACGGCAATGGCAGAGTGGGTGAAGAAGCTGTAGTTGAATAGTTCTAGCATCTTTTATGCTTCTCTATTGAGTTGTTGGTCTAGCTGGGTGAGGATGGACTTGGGTATCGGTAGGCGACGCAGTTGGATGCTCTTTGCCCATGCTGATACCTCCTCTGGACGGAGTGTTTGTAGTACCTCTTGCCACTCTTGTAACTCGCTGGAGGTGTAGTCCTCTCCATTGCGTTGGCGGAAGCGGTCTAGCTCCTGATCTTCGAAGTAGACGATATGGGGCTTTTGCTTTAGCTTGGCATTGAAGCACTCTGTACCACCACAGCATCCGCTGCAAGTGTGGTCTGGTGTATGGCAAGGCTCTTGTGGTACTTTGCCATCGTTGGCTTTGAGCATCTTGCGTAGATAGATGATGCCCACTACACCCAAAGCTATGAGGAGGGCCACCACTAATATCATCATGATGAGTCCTGCCCCTACTAATGTCATTGTTCCATTCATATCTCCTTCGTTTATGTGGTGCAAAGTTACAGATATTCTTGCTCTCTGGAGACTTCCAGAGAACCACCAGAGGAGTTGCCAGCGTACTCGGGAGCATAGTAGCTCTGGATTTGGGCAGGGCCGTAGGTGAAGTGTCCGCTCTGGGTAGCTACTGCCTCGAGCTCTATCTGATGGCGTCCGCGTGGTAGGTAGTCGATGTATAGTCGGTCGTGATTGTCGCGACGACTGTAGTCGAACCAAAGGCGGTCGGCTAGTCGGAAGCCTTCAAAGTCGTAGCCCATCTCTGCCGTTGCGGGGCGTGGGTCTTGTATGGTGACTAGGCTAAGGTCTTGCTTTGCCTCGAGGAGGTAGCGGACGATTAGCTTATCGCCCTTCTGCACGTTGGTCGCTAGGGTAAAGCTCTCCTTCCCATTGCTATCGACTTTGCGGACGTAGATCTGTTTCTCAATCGTCAGCTTCTCACCCGTTGGGGTGGCCTTAGCACTCGGTTCGGTCACGAGATAGGAGAGCCCACCAAAGATATAATCGCTTTGAATACCACTCCACACGAGTGTGAGCGGCCCCTCCTTGGCGGGGTATCGAACTGCTAGGCTGCCGGTCACTCGCTCCGTAGGAGAGAGCTGGTAGCGCTCGCCATTGATGGTGAGTGTGGCACGGTCGCTGATGGTGGTTGGGGTCACCTTATCAAGAATCAGCTGTGCCACCCGCACGATTGCTTGGTCGTACCAAATGGCATTTTGCTTCACTTGCAAGGCAAACTTCACCACCTCTTGGCTCACCTCTGGCTCATCCTGATTGAGGAAGAGCATAAGGGTGAGTTTCTCATCGTCATTAAAGGTGTAGCCACTGCGGTCCTTGATGAACTGACGTACCTTGGCATAGACCTCGGGCTGGTCGTAGATCCGGCTGTACTCCGCAAATCGTAGCATCGTGCTATTGCTAGCAGATTGGTAGCCTTTTCGGAGAGCGTCGACTTGCTTTTTCATCGGTTGACCAAAGTCGGGCAGTGGGTAGCTATATTGGTGGGCGATGAGTGCAAAGGCGACGAAGTCCGCGTAGTAGTTACCCTCCTTCTGTAGCTCCTTAGCCAGGTAAGGAAGAGAGGCCTGTAGGCTCTTTTGTAGCTCCTGATTGGTCACCTCCAAGCCTCCCAATTGCTCTAGTATATAATGGGTGAGCCAAGGAGAAGCGTGCAACGTCTTGAGGCTATAGCGGAAGCCTCCGCCCGCAACGGCGTGGCTCTGTATGCTCTTCTCTATCTTGGTCAATCTCTCTGTAATCGCCTTTTCATTGGTAATGAATTGGTAGAAACTAGCCAAGGTCTGAGGGTCGGCTATTCGGTCGCTCCAGTGTGCTGGCTTCTCTTTAATCAAGCTCAGCTCCTTCGCCTCCTTCTGTAGACGCACAGCTAGCTCGGGATTCGACTTGAGGTAACTATGGAGACGGCTGTAGACGCTATAGAAGTGGAGCTCTCCAAAGAGTGAGAGGTCGCTCTTGAGACTCTCCCTATGGCTGATGGCCAATTTGCTTAGAAGCAACTGGATAGGATCTAAGTAAAGCTGGAGCATCAGGTCACTGCTGGCGAGCTCTTGCTTTGGTGGGGTAAGGGTCACTTGCGACTCCTTGTAGAGTGAAATAGGGAGCGCCACCGTGTAGGTGGAGAGGTTGCTGATCAGCGGAATCACCCGCTCTAGTCCGTCACTCAGGTCGCCCAAAGTGACTTTCGCCTGTAATTGGAGCTCTGTTGCTTGTGGAGCGGTGATGCTAAAGGGGACGCTAACCGTTTCGTGGGCTGGCACCTCAATTGTTCCCACTGCCAATAGTGCAGCACCAGAGGTAATCACATAAGTGGGAGTGTAGCTTTGGTCACTGGTATTTCGTATCTGAGCGGAGCCATCGAGGCGGTCGCCCCAAACGAGGTAACGTGGGGTGGAAAGCTCTATGCTGAGTGGCGAGTAGACCTCTAAGGTGGTATCCTCCAAGATCTCTTCGGTGAGGTTGTCGTTAAAGGCATAGAGGTAAGCAACATACTTAGTCTGCGTGTCGGGGGCTTTGAACTTCAGAAGCAGCTCACCCTTTTGATCGGTCTCAAGGAGTGCCGAGAAGTAGGCTGTCTCGGCAAAGTTGGTGCGGAGAGCTGGCTCCTCAGGTGCTTCAGTAACAACCACTTCATCGTAGGCTTCCTGCTTACTCATCGCCATTGGTGCCGCTTCGTTTACTGACATCAGACGGAGTGGAGCCCGAGCCCCATAGAGGGCTCCCTCTGGGTTATTCTCGATCAGTAGTACACTCACAGTAGGAAGCCATGGGAAAGCCCCTATACTCAAAGCGGCATCATTGACCGCTTTATCATAAACAGTGGCAAAGACAGGAGTGCTGGCGAGCGGTTGTCCCGACTTGCCAATCACCTTGATACGTTTTTCCACCTCACTACCTGGGCGAATGCTTTCATCGAAAGCAAAGCCTTCGAGCTTCGCCTTCTCCTTTGCCACCTCCTCCTTTGGTAGGTCCAATCGCTTCACCCTCGTCTCCATATTACGGAGCGACTGTAGCATCACTCTTTCGGCACCCACTTGTGGTAGCGTGTGCTTGTAAAGCGTGCCAGCTACCACCTGGATGTACTCCTTGTAGATAGTCTTGTTGTAGATAGTCTTGTCCTTTTTTTCAAGAGAAAGGATGATGAGCTGATCGTTGCTCGAACCAAAGAGAAGTGCCCCATCGGGGAGGAACTCAGCCCAAATTGGGTACTTATCGTGTAGCTGAGTATCGCTGGAGCTATAGAAATAGTACTTTTGGTAGGATTCGTCTCGCTGCTCCTGTCCATACCCATCTACCGTGCGGAGCTGTAGGTGGTAGCCACCGCTAGGGAGGTTAGGAAGGGAGAACTGTTGCTCGCCATTCACTGGGAGGTTGCCTAGCGGAATGGTATCCTGCTCATTCACCAAGTAGGCAGAGATAACGCGGTCGGAGATATCCCCGAGCAACCGATGATTATAGGGCTGGAGGGTAGTAGAGAGCGTGAATTGCTCCTTATAAATAGAGGTGTCCTCATCGGTAAGGGACTCCGCAACCAGGGGCATATCGGTATCGAGTAGCTCTAGGTGACGAGAGGTGCGTGCGGTATTGCCGAGAGCGTCTGAGGCAGATAGCTCAATCCTATCTCCATACTCATCCTCTTCCTCAGGCAGTGCTGGCGTGGTGAGGACGAAGTGACCATCGGCACCCGAAGTCACCTTTATCCGTTTATCACCTCCATAGAGAAGCTCCACGGTAGCTGGCGTGGGTAGCCCATTGAGGTCGGTCGTTTGCCCATAGAACTTCATTGGGTGGCCATAGAGGTAACCAGTGGGGATACTATCTATAGAGACCTGGAGGTAACTACGCTTGTAGTCCTGCACCTCTAACTCCTTATTGCCCCACTTTGAGATGAGCTGGAAGTTGGAGAGATCCTGATCCTCTGGTAGGGTGAAGGTAAGCTCCGCCACACCGTGCTGGTTGGTGGTCACCTTCTTCGTCTCGAGGGTAACCAAGTCGAAGTTGTGATAGGCTTGGAGCTTAATCGTCAGAGGCTCAAAGGGCAAAACGTGTCGGTCATCACCTTTGTTGTACTTAGCGGTGACGGTGCCCACCTTAACCTCCTGCCCACGACGGTAGATAGGGCGGTCGGTGTAGAATCGTGTAATCTTTATCTCTCTCTGTTTTTGAGCTCTTGGTAGTTCATTAATATAGATTTCCTCCTCACGCATCAGCCGTGGATCCTTCACCACTGCCCAGTAATAATTTGTTTTGCTCTGGAGTAAAGCTCGCCCTTCACTATCGGTCGACATCGTGGCAAATACCTTGCGATCTCCATCCATTAGATCAATCCGTACGTTGGGCACAGGGGCACCAGTAGCACGGTCCAACACCTCTATCTGCTTGCAATAATTCTCCAGATTGTAAGTATAGACCTTGAGAAGTTCGTAGGTGAAATAGGTGCGGTATTGCTCCTCCTCAAGAGAATAAGCGTAGAGAGCCGGCTTTGAGAGCTGGTCGGTGAAGGTCTTACGGACAATCCCCTTAGGGAGCTCGCCAATAATAGTGCCGCCACTTCTCTGTAGCTTATTCGGCTTTGATAGAATACCAAAAACCTTGATACGCACCTCGCCAGTAGCGGTATTCATCACCTCGGGTCGGATCGCAACCAAGCGGTCACCTAGATACTCCTGATAGATTTGCTCGGCTTCCGACTCGTAGGCACTCCCTTTGAGCTGAGTGAACAGTCGCTCTCCCTCCTTCTCAAAAGGACCCACCATCCTCGCCCACTGTTCATCTAGCTCGGTGGCGTGGTCATCCGAAAGCTTTATCTCCAGCTCCCTTAGTTCGTGTATCAATCGGTAGCGAAGGAGCCACATATCTATCAAATGCCCCTCATCGGTCTCGGCAAACCGTGGGCGACACTCCTTGAGCTTCACCTCATCAAGTTGGAGATTGAAATACCGCACTATCTGCAGTGCCTCTGGGTAGAACTCCTTCTGCAGAGCTACCTCTAGCTCACTCGTGAGCAAAGGCTTTAACTCCTTATCACTAGAGACAAACTGATGGAGTATCTCCAGTAGGTTGTAGTATTGGTTTTTAGAGGAATCGAGATAAAAGCCCCACCGCTCCACGCGCTGCTGACGGCTTAGCTCTTCGCTAGGAAGTAGCCGAAGGAGCTCCCTTTGCTGGAGCAACTGGGTGAGCAACTTCCGGCTCTCCTCTCTTGTCTTCTCGGGACTCCAAAGGAGGGTGTCGGTAGAGGCGTCATTGGAACTATCGTACTCCGTCAGTGCACGCCCGTAATTGGTGTATAGCCTATTGAGGGCTCGTACCTCAGCAGTGATATTTATTTCGGTCGGTTTCATAGTCTTCTCTATCCTGCCCCACGCTATGATGGCACTAATGAGTAGTGCGGGGACCAGTAACCACTTAATTAATCTTCTCATTGTCTTACCTTTTTAATTTCATCGTCCGTAGCACCTAGTGCTCTTGCCCGCTCAAAGTCGGCCTCCGCCTCCTTCTCCTCTCCATACTTGCTCCAGATCGCTCCTCGCAAGAGATAATCCTCCTTCGTCGGTACCTTCAGCTCTTGTATCACGTGCCGTACCCTGTCGAGCGCCTCCGCCTTGCGGTCTTGC
This sequence comes from uncultured Porphyromonas sp., assembly GCA_900554935.1. Classification (GTDB taxonomy): domain Bacteria; phylum Bacteroidota; class Bacteroidia; order Bacteroidales; family Porphyromonadaceae; genus Porphyromonas_A. The sequence goes on along the minus strand of USJF01000011.1, from coordinate 3,364 downwards.
TCCAGAAGTAGCCAGCCCAATGCTCGGTAAGCGTTGGGAATCTTAGGATACTTATCTATCAGCTGTGTCAGTAGCTTCTCCGCCAAAAGCGGCTCCTCAGAGAGCTGATACTCCTTGGCGAGTGCTATGCGAGGGAGATAAGCCTCGGGATTGAGCTTTAGTATCTGCTCCAGGTCGTGTATAGCCCCATTGTGTAGCCCGAGCTCGGAGCGAACCCTCGCTCTATTATATAAAGGAATCTCCCACTCCGGCTTCTGCTGAATGAGTTGGTCGAGGTCGAGGAGGGCATCTTGATACCGTGCCATCCCTTCGTAAAGCTCAGCTCTCCGAGAGCGGAGCTGCGTCACCTCTGGCTGTAGCCGAAGGGCTTCTGTGAGTTCGGAAATAGCGGCTAAGGTATCTTGCCTCGCCACAAGAAGTTCGGCAAGATTGCCGTGGAGCACAAAGTTGCTCTCCATATCGGGATAGCGGGTGAGTGCTTCGCGGAGCACCAGCTCTGCACTATCAGGCTTCTGAGCCTCGTAGTAATCGTAGTAGTGCATCACTAGTGCCTCATAACTATCGCCCTTTGTCGGTTGCTGTGCCATACCTCCTAGATAGGTGCAGGCTAGAGCGAGAAGGCTCCAAATATACTTATTCATAATTCTTAGACGTGATTATTTGGAGAAGGTTTGCTAGAGAAGCAAGTGGCTACAAACGGTACTTCCCTTCCTCCTCATCCTGCAAGATGCTGAGGTAACTCTTGTATCTGGAGCGGGCAATAGTGCCCCGATTGAGTCCTTCGCAGACAGCGCACTTAGGTTCGTGCGTGTGGGTACAATTGTGGAAATGACACTGCTTCCCCAGCTCAAAGATCTCTCGGAAGTAGTGACTCACCCCCTCGCGCTCAAATTCTATCGTGCCAAAACCTTTGATGCCTGGGGTGTCGATAAGATAAGTATTCGGCTCACTGCCAAAAGGGATCATCTCCGAGAAGGTAGTGGTGTGCACCCCCATATTGTGTGCCTCGGAGATATCCTGAGTGCGGAGGTTGGCTCCCGGCACCAGTGCATTGATAAAGGTCGACTTCCCCACGCCCGAGTGCCCACTGAGGAGCGTGATGCCAGTAGAGATATACTCCTTGAGTGACTCCAGCCCCTGCTCATATTTTGCCGATATCTCGAAACAGCGATAGCCCAGCCCCTCATAGAGTACCACTAGCTCATGGAGCTTCCGCTCCTCGTGGTCGCTGTAGCGATCTACCTTATTAAAGACAAGAGCTGCCTCCACCCGATACGCCTCGGCAGTAGCTAAAAACCGATCGATAAATGTAGTGGAGGTAACAGGATAATTGACCGTGACCAAAAGGAGGGCCCTGCTAAGGTTCGCCCCAATAATATGAGCCTGCTTGGAGAGATTGGAGGAGCGACGGATAATGTAATTGGAGCGAGGCTGGATCTTTGTGATCCATCCCATTAGCTCCTGCCCCTTCGTCTCTTCAGTCGCCTCGGGTAGTTCAAAGTCCACCACATCGCCCACCGCCACAGGGTTGGTGGTCTGAATATCATTTACCTTGAAGCTTCCCTTAAGCTTGCAGCTATAGCTCTCACCGTCCGATACCTTTACTTGGTACAGGCTCCCTCTATTCTGGACAACTAAGCCGGTCATAGCATTCTCACGGCTACACGGTCATGATCTCCTTCTCCTTAGCAGCAAAGAGTTGGTCAATCTTCTTGATAAAGTCGTCGTGCATCTTCTGGATATCCCCTTCCGCAGACTTAGAGACATCCTCAGGCATACCATCCTTCACCTGCTTCTTGAGCGTATCGATGGCATCACGGCGTGCATTACGCACACTTACCTTGGCTTGCTCCGCCTCTCCCTTGACCTGCTTGGCTAGGTCGCGACGACGCTCCTCAGTGAGTGGTGGCATCCCAATGCGGATCAAGTCGCCATTATTCTCAGGCATGATGCCGAGGTCAGAGTCAATGATCGCCTTCTCAATATCCCTGATGATATTCTTCTCCCATGGGGTGATGATGATGGTCTTGGCGTCGGGCACAGATACGTTGGCCACATTATTCAGTGGCGTAGGATTGCCATAATAGATAACACGGATATCATCTAGCAACTTAGGATTGGCCTTACCAGCTCGTATCTTCGCCAATTTCTCGTCCAGAAAGTCGATTGTATCGCTCATCGCCTTCTGAGTCTCTTTTAGGATAGTAGCTACATCTTTCATAATCTGTCTGCATTGAATTGGTTGGATAGTCTATATAATTCATCACAAAGATAGAGAATTATCCCCATAAGTACAAAGGGTTCACCGCAAAATAGTTGTTTCATCAATGGTGTCCTAAACGTTTTTGGAGAGTGAAGGGTGTAAGATAGCCGTCAAGTGAGTCAAGCGAGTCAATCGCCCCTGCAGTCTCAAACATATCAACTTTTTCTTACTGGTGCATATGCTCTTCCAACCACTCTTTCAAAACAACAGCATGATTGCATTTCTCGCTTTTTGCACCATACAGAAGGGTCACGTTGTGATCTTGTAACTTCTGCACACACAAATCTTTAAACTCCTGTGATGCCGAGTTCTCGGACAATTCCTGTCTATATCTCTTTTTAAACTCATCATATTTCTCAGGAGTATGGGAAAACCATCTTCGAAGTCCATCTGATGGTGTGATCTCCTTAGCCCATAAATCAATTTTAGCATTTTCCTTTTTCATCCCTCGCGGCCATAGTTTGTCCACAAGAATGCGAAACCCATCTGTTTCAACTGGAGTTTCATAGATTCGCTTGTATCTCAATTCATTCATCATGTCTTGTCTCCTTTAAGGTGAATTCATTCATTCGTGGTTAAAGGCAAATGTACGAATAAGTCATCATAGTACGGTGCTATAACCGCACTCCGTAGCGACTCTTACATCTCCGCTGATTCCAGTTCCTCCCGAGGAAATCGGAAAGCTCCACGGAGCAAATGAAAATTCTCCACGGAGGGCCGAAATAAAAGTTCGGAAGAATGAAATGAAACTTCGGAAGAGAGAAATCAAAGTTCCGATGGATTTTTCGTTTTCTCGCTGGATAATCCATAATCTCCACCGAGGAATTAGCCAATTTCCTTGATAGTAGCATCAACGAACTCTTTCTAGATCGTGCACCACCCTGCATTTGATGATTGAATCTACGGGGGATATACGTCTTATAATCTGCCAAAAATATGTACATTTGCTGGCGACTGGTTAACCCTAAGGGGGTGGCCAGTCAGTCTTGATTAGACTGATATAAATTCACTTTAAACAACCAGTAAAATATGAGCGAATTCTTACATAACACACCTGATGAGCGCAAGGAGATGCTCAAGGAGATACTCCTGCGTTTACAT
>USJF01000010.1 GCA_900554935.1 uncultured Porphyromonas sp. | reverse complement strand
GGCTTGGGAGCACTGAGGGCTCTACAGTGGAATCATCGTAGTTAGGCACCATGTCCACCGTCTCCTTATTAATATCAGAGAGCATCTCCATAGCCAATGGAGCTAACCTACTCTCCGTGTATCGCATCGCTGCAGGACCATCACCGTCCACTGAGCCGAAGTTGCCATGAGGATCCACCAACGTGTAGCGCATACTCCACTCCTGTGCCAAGCGCACCAAAGCTAGATATATTGAGCTATCGCCATGAGGGTGATACTTACCCATCACATCACCTACGGTACGAGCACACTTCTTATAAGGCTTATCGGGTGTATTACCGAGCTCATTCATCCCATAGAGGATACGCCTATGCACGGGTTTAAAACCATCACGCACATCAGGCAATGCACGACTCACAATCACAGACATGGCATAGTCAATGTATGCCGACTTCATCTGCTTTTCCAGATTTACCTCAATTACCCTCCCCGCCTGTTTATTTTCCTCTTGCATCAGTATATAAATCTTTTTCGACTCTTACCAATCTGTATGGCATAATAAAATCACTTCAAGTGACCATTCCCGCCACAATTCTTTAGCCAAAGGTACAAAAAAAATAGAACTATACCCACTTTTAGAGGTAAAGAGACAACCTATTTAAGGATAATAACAATCATATCAAGAATACGCAATATAGGCACTGACATTCCGTAGCCCTGCGGAATAAATTCCGTATACCTGCGGAATGCGTTCCGTATACTAGCGGAATCTATTCCGCAGGTATACGGAATATGATGCTTTAACTATAAACTATTTTGGAATGTATGCAACGACAAATATATTTTGATACGCAAGAGCTTCCTAGAAAGCCGTAGTCTCTTGACGTACAATACCGTACATCTACATTAGTAAAGGTAATACCCAACAGACAGTAACGACCGTATTGACTTCCCATTGCTCCATTGTGAGGTAGAGTAGACTTATCAGATAGTAGATCACTTCTCTCCAAATGGCTTACATAATTTACCTAATTGGTTGGCCGAATAGCAAGAAAGGGCGATGAAACGACTTGATACTTAGTGCTAAATTGCTATCTTTGCATTGAACTAAATACCAGAGTAAACGTAACAATATAAGATATGGCCATGCGAATAGGAAAAGCAGTATATAGGTTTTTAGCTGTCTATATGCTACTCTTAGTCACCTTGAGTGCAAGTGCACAGCAAGAGCGAAAAGAACATATTGTAGAAAAAGGGGAAACACTATATAGAATAAGCCTAAACTACGGCGTAACCATTGAGGAAATCTGTCGATTAAACCCCAATGCTACCTACGGAATAAAAGTAGGAGAAAAGCTTATTATTCCAGTAAAATCGACCAGTAACAATAACCAAAATAAGAAAGATCCCATATACCATAAAGTGGAAGCTGGAGAGACATTGTACTCTATTGCCAGAGAATATGGAGTATCTGTCAATGCCATTATTTCGGCAAATTACTCCATCGGCAATGCTGATAAACTTTCACAAGGCATCATTATTGTGATACCGCCTGCTACTTCCGATAGTGGGGTGTACCGCTCCGAAGGTTCGAAACCATCTTCTGCAGACAATAAAGGTGGAATTACCGGATTGATCGCTTACAAGGTGCCGGCAGGAGCAACGATATACAGCTTGCTACAGATGACGGGCTGGAGTGAAGAGCAACTCTACCACTATAATCCACAAATCAAAAACGGGCTGAAAGCTAATGCCACAATACTGATTCCCGATAGTTCACTCGCCAACAACCAAGCACTCGGAAACCGTCCTGTATTTCCAATCAACGGTGGATATACGATAGTTTTAGCTCTTCCTTTTAGCAGTGACAAAGGCCAACGATTTAGCATGTATTACGAGGGGTTCTTAATGGCCTTATTGGATGCCAAAAAGAGTGGGATGAGTATTCATCTGCATGCGATTGATTGTAGCGATCAAAAGCTCCAAAGCTCTATCTCTACGCTAAATAGTCTCCCTAAAATTGATATGATATTTGGAGGAGTCTCTGATATTTCTATAGAGAAACTATCGCAGCTAGCCAAGTCCAAAGGATCAACTTACATTATCCCATTCACCTCAAAAGTCTACCCTTATGTAGCGAATAGAAACGCTAAAATATATCAGGTCAATACCCCACACAAAGCACTTTATAGAAAGGTAGCTCAAAAATTCATCCAAGAATATCGCAACTCCTTCATACAGTTTGTAAGGAGTAGCAACGATAGAAATAGCAAGGACGACTTTATCTCTACTCTAAAGGAAGAACTAGAAAAATACAAAATATCTTACAGTGAGATGGACTTAGCTCTATTCAGCAATTTGAATACGGTAAGTGACGTTTCAGGGAAAAACGCACAAGTAATTGTAGTACCTGATGTAAGCTCTCTATCAGCCACTAAAAGCCTACTTGGGACATTGAATGCAGCGAGAGATAGCCTTTTGATCACTAATATCATTCCTTTTGGATACCCGGAGTGGCAAACTTATGCGCACTCTCTTGGGAATGATTTAAAAGCAAATAGAGCGGTATTCTACACTACCTTTTTTGCTGATTCTGAGAGTAATACTTACAGAAACATTGAGGGTCAATTCTCGAAATGGTTCAACCATGGTCTAGGGACTACCTACCCACGATACAGTTTGTTGGGCTATGATACTGCGAGTTATTTTCTAGCACTTTTAGCCTCCAATAACAAAGCAACAGACCGAACTTGGAATGGGATTCAAAGCAAGTTTGAATTCACAAGTAAACTAGGGAATGAAGAGTATAAAAGCAACCTTGGGGTATTCTTTGTACAATATCAAGCAAGGGGGGAGGTAAGAAGATTCTGATGAAACGGATATTTATCACAATACTTGCACTATTTTTTATCGCACTCAAAGGTAGTGCACAGGAAGAAACAGAGCCCTTCAAGAGGAGGTTTATGATAGGTCCTACCGGTGGGATCAACATCAGTAATCTCATATTTACCCCTAGGGTAGAGCAAGATCCAAAGATAGGGTTTGACGGGGGTATAATCTTGAGATACGATATTGGCTACGTGTACAATCTTTCGAACGTAGTAGGTAGCATCTGGGTTGAATTTGATTACTCCCAAAGAGGATGGCTAGAAAAACCTAAAGATTTAGACGAGTCTTACAATAAGTTGGGACTATTTTATGATCGTACACTTACCTTTATTAATATGCCTATCATGACCCATTTATCTTTTGGTAAGAAGGCATTGAAGCTTACGGTTGATATGGGGGCTCACTTTGGCTATTTAATTGCAGAAAATACGAAAAGTAATTTTCCAGACCAAAAGATCAAGGGGGTAGTAACTAGGCAACACAGTATGCCCGTTGAGAATAAATTTGCTTGGGGCATTGGTGGTGGTGTTGGTGCTGAATACCATTTTAAGCATTTGGTCGCTGGAATAAGAGGATCATATGTCTATGGGCTTGGGGAGATTTATGGCAACTCACGGAGCGACTACTTTGGCAAGTCGTCGGAACAGGTTATAGCAGTAAAAGCCTACCTTCTCTATGCCTTTTAGGAGCATAGTTCTTATTAATATTATCAGCAAAATCCATTTAGCATCTTATCGCAAATTCTTACACTTCCACTTGTATATTTGGAATAATGTTAGTAATTTTGCGACGAGTTTATCAAAAACGCCTCTTTACGGATCCTTGTAGTAAGAAAAGGGAACGGAGGAGGTATTATTATATCACTTACCATGAAACCTGTTAATATAGAACGTCACTTAGGCTGTGAATGCTTTGCTGACAACAATAAGAGTCAAGCCTACAAAGAAGTGAAATTAAAGCCTGAAGAATGCGAAGAGGTTAAGAGTGGAGACAAGACACTCCTTATATTTTTAGACACTAATGATGCTCGCTATAGCATTTCCAATGACCTAGATCCCTCTACTCCCGTTATCAATGAAACCAGGAACGCGCCTTTTGGCATGTTGGTAGAGAACAATAATACACTCCACATTACGGTGGGAAGAGAAGGGACGTTGCAGATTTTCATTTTCGACAGGCTATCTCATCTTTGTAATGGATACACCTTCAACAACCTGCGAAAGTATGCACCCGTCACGATGGTTCACCGCACCATAGAAATCTATGAGCCACTGAAGCTGAGCCTAATGACGATTCATCGATTTTATGAAGATGGGCTTAGATGCGTAGAGATCATGAATCAAAAACTGAAAGAGATCTTCTTTGTCCTCTCTGGATACTACAAGCCTGAGGTACTTGGGGAATTGTTGGCTCCACTGCTGAGGAAAGAGGTCGACTTCAAAGAGTTCGTGATCATGAACCACTTTAGAGCTAAATCAGTTCAAGATCTAGCAGATATGCGAAGAATAGACATCCGTAAGTTCAATAAACTATTCAAGGAGACATTTAATGTACCTCCTTATACTTGGATGCTAGACCGCAAGGCTGAAATGATTGAGGAGCGCCTAGCCGATCCTACCGTGCCTTTCAAAGACATTATGGAGGAGTTTAGATTCTCTAGCCCAAGTCACTTTACGGTATTCTGTCGCAGGCAGTTCAATAAAACCCCATCGCAACACCGAAAGGAGCTAGTTAGGGAAGAGGCAGAGAAAAGAGCTGCTGAGAGAAGGGCCAATAATATGCACTACTACAGAAATAATTTTCCTGAGAAATAGTCTATAAAGACCAATAGCAAAATAATGAGCCTCGATTGCATCAACAAACAATCGAGGCTCATTATTATATTCCAAAAATGGCAAGTTCTAGACATTAAACCTAAAGTGCATTACATCTCCATCTTGTACTACGTAGTCCTTACCTTCAACTGAGAGCTTACCAGCTTCTTTAACCGCTTGCTCACTTCCATAGTGAATAAAGTCTTCATACTTAATCACCTCAGCTCTAATAAAACCCTTCTCAAAGTCGGTATGTATCACGCCTGCTGCTTGTGGTGCCTTCCACCCCTTAGTATAAGTCCACGCACGCACTTCCTGTACTCCTGCAGTAAAGTAGGTTTCAAGATTAAGCAGAGCATAAGCACTTCTAATCAGTCTAGACACCCCACTCTCCTCTAGTCCAACAGCTTCAAGGAACTCCTGACGCTCCTCATAAGTTTCCAGTTCTGCGATTTCACTCTCAGTTTGTGCGGCGATTACCAATAGCTCAGCATCCTCATCCTTTATAGCCTCTCTTACCGCTTCGACATACTTATTACCTTCCACAGCAGAGTCTTCATCCACATTACAAACATAGAGAATTGGTTTGGCCGTCAAAAGGTATAGCTCCTTCATTGCCTTCTGCTCCTCAGGCGAATCAAAGCTGAGCGAACGAGCTGATTTCCCTTGGAGTAATACTTCTCGTACCTGAGATAGCACATTAAATAGTACCTTCGCTTGAGCATCGCCACCTGTTTTGGCCTGCTTCTCTACCCTCTGAATACGACTATCTACCGTCTCCAGATCCTTCAACTGAAGCTCCACATCGATTACTTCCTTATCACGGACAGGATCTACTTTACCATCCACGTGAGTGATATTATCGTCATCGAAACACCTCAAAACATGGATAATGGCATCAGTTTCACGGATATTAGCCAAGAACTTATTGCCAAGCCCTTCACCCTTACTTGCGCCCTTGACCAGTCCTGCGATATCTACAATCTCTACAGTTGTAGGAACTATACGATTGGGATGCACCAACTCTGCCAACTCATTCAGTCTATTATCTGGCACAGTAATTACGCCCACGTTGGGCTCAATCGTACAAAATGGGAAGTTAGCCGACTGAGCCTTTGCATTCGAAAGACAATTAAAAAGGGTTGATTTTCCGACATTGGGGAGCCCCACGATACCACACTGTAATGCCATATTTACTTACTCTTACTCTGATTTAAACTATCTCTATAAGCCTGAAGATGTCCCATAAGATCTATCGGATTAGAGACCTTATCCTCGCTCAGTGCCACTTTGATCACCTCCTTTATATCCTTGACGTAGACAAATTCCAGCCCCTTAATATAGATATCCTTAATCTCCTCTATATCCTTTCTATTCTCTTCACATAAGATAATAGTCTTGATCCCATATCTCTTGGCTGCAAGAATCTTCTCTTTAATACCTCCTACGGGAAGCACTTTCCCCCTTAAAGTAATCTCCCCAGTCATTGCGATCTGAGGCTTCACCTTGCGTTGGGTAAAGGTAGAGATAAGCGAAGTTACCAAAGTGATACCAGCGCTAGGTCCATCTTTAGGAATAGCCCCTTCAGGCACGTGAATATGGACATTCCAGCACTCAAATAGATCCGCAGGAATATCGTACAGGCTACTATGGCTCTTGATATACTCCATAGCTAGAATGGCCGACTCCTTCATCACATCACCCAAATTACCGGTAATCGTAAGTTTGCCCGATCTTGATGGACTTACAGCACTCTCAATCAGGAGAATCTCACCTCCCACACTAGTCCAAGCAAGTCCAGTCACCACACCAGCATTGTCATTACCCTCATACTGATCCGATATAAATCTTGGTGATCCAAGATACTCTTTGAGATCATTTGGCGCAATGGTAATTGGCCTAATTTCCTCAGTAATCATAGCTTCATCTGCCACCTTCCTCGCTACCTTTCGGAGTAATGATGCGATCGTCTTTTCCAATTGACGCACACCACTCTCACGAGTATAGCCATCAATCAGTGCAGCAATTGTCTTACGAGATATTTTCACCTGGCTCTTCTTAAGGCCATGGTTAGCAATCTCCTTAGGCACGAGATGCCTCATAGCAATCTCCACCTTCTCCTCAAGGATATATCCGCTCACCTCAATCATCTCCATACGATCCCTCAGAGGTGCAGGGATATCCCCCACGTTATTGGCAGTAGCTATAAAGAGCGCCTTACTGAGGTCGTAATCAATATCAAGATAATTATCGTGGAAAGTATTATTCTGCTCCGGATCTAACACCTCCAAAAGGGCAGAAGATGGGTCCCCTTTATAGTCCATTGCCAGCTTATCCACCTCATCAAGCACAAAGACAGGATTTGACGAACCAGCTTTTAGGAATCCCTTGATGATACGGCCCGGCATCGCACCAATGTAGGTACGCCTATGACCACGAATCTCCGCCTCATCGTGCAGACCGCCAAGCGAAATCCTCACATACTTACGATTCAGCGCATCAGCAATACTCTTTCCCAAAGAAGTCTTACCCACTCCTGGAGGGCCATAAAGACAGATAATCGGCGACCTCATATCCCCTTTGAGCTTCAGCACAGCCAAGTGCTCTAGTATACGCTCCTTCACCTTATCCAGCCCGAAGTGATCCCTATTCAACGTCGCTTCAGCATTCTTCAGGTTAAAGTTATCCACAGTATACTCACCCCAAGGCAAGTCTAGGATTGTCTGCAAATACTGTATCTGTACGCTATAATCAGGACTTTGGGTCGACATTCGTTGGAGCTTTGCCACCTCCTTCTCAAATATCTCCCCAACCTCTTTAGACCACTTCTTAGCCTTCGCCTTTTTCAAAAGCTCTTCAACCTCTAGGTCCTCACCGCCTTGCAACTCCTCCTTAATCACCTTGATCTGCTGCTGCAGATAGTAATCCTTCTGTTGCTTATCAATATCGACCTTAGTTCGTTGGTGGATCTCATGCTTCAACTCCTCCTGAGCTAGAGACTTATTCAGCATACGTTGCACCTGAAAAGCACGCGTCTTAATGTTATCAAGCATCAGCAACGTCACCTTGTCCGTCATAGTCTCAGGGAAATAGACACAGGCAAAGTTCACGATACTCTCCTTGTGCGTCAACTTCATCAGAGAAGCAATGAATGGTTTAGGCGCCTCACCCTGCAGAATCATCTGCTTCACCATCGTCTCCTTGATCAGTTCCGTCAGCGCTTCAAACTCCATATCCTCCTCCGCAGGATGCACATCCTCCAGAAGCCTATACTTACCCATCCAATAAGGCTCCAACTTAGTCAGCTCCGTGAGCTCCACCCTTTGCTTACCCTGTAGGATCACCGTTACCAGATCATCATTCACCTCCAGCACTCTAATCACCTCGGCGATCGTACCGTAAGGAAATAGATCCTTCATCTCCGGCTCCTCCACCTCAGGTACCTTTTGAGCCACCACTATGATATGTCGGTCCTTCTTATTATCAAGGCTATCCACAATCAGTTTGCTCTTCACTCTTGCCACCATCACAGGGATAGTTACCGCAGGGAAAAGTAGCATATCTCTCAATGGGAGCACCGGCAACGACTTATTCAGACGCTTGCTATTGAGACTATAGTCCGGCATAGCATCGTCATCAGGTATTATCATCGGCAATACATTTGGTAGCACTCCGTTGTCTTCGCCAAAGTCATTCATATAAAAATCAATATTCATCCTTTATTTCTAAAAGTCAAAAACCCTCCCTACCATCTACCTAAGTAGTAAGCAAATAGTATGCCAATCAAGACATAAAAGTCCAATGCCTCCTCCCACTGAGCACGCGTCACCAGGTCAGTTATTGGGGAACCCACCCCACTAAGCAAGACCATAGTCAGCAGCTCATCCCCCGCATTCTTCTTATCCTTCAAAGCCAACTGCCACATCTCCTCGTAGTCGTCACACGAAAAGGCCACCCTCGGGAACCTCTCCTTCGCCACCCGTATCAGCCTAGATAAGACCTTCTCCTCAAGTCCATACCACTTATACGAAATATAAAGGGCCACGATCAAGCCCGCCATCACAGCAATACCATGAGGCAAAATTTCCCCTCGCGATATTTTCAAAGCTTCTAGACTATGGGCAGTAGTATGCCCCAGGTTAAGTACCACCCTACCTCCCTCATCACGTAAGTCAGTAGCGACAAGGTTCAACTTATATTCCACTACCTTCCCGATCAATTCAGGCGATATCTCCTCCAAGTTCAGAGTCTCTTGATATAGCTCTTCACTATCCAGCAGGCCATATTTAATCAGTTCCGCCTCGCCACATAGTATCTCTTTCTCCGGAAGCGTCTCCAAGAAAGATAGAGATATCCACACCTCATTGGGCTCAAAAAAAGAGCCAATAAGATTCTTGATCCCTTCATAATCAATGGCTGTCTTCCCTCCAATACTGGCATCTATCATACCTAGGAGAGTCGTTGGGATATGCACTAGCTTAATCCCTCTCATATAGGTACTCGCCACAAATCCGCCTAGATCACTTAGTGATCCGCCACCCAAAGTAACGAGATAGTCGTATCGAGTATAACCAAGCTCCGCAAGGGAGTTCCATAAAAATTGAACCACCTCCAGAGACTTCGCCTCCTCGCCAATCGGAGCTAGCAATACATCTACCTGCTCATCCTCGATCAGCGGATAGCACTGCTCAATAGTATTATCATCAGCAAGTAGCGCCACCTTGTGCCTACCTGCCAATGCTCGTAGCCTGTCAGCTACGCTCTCTATATCAAGTACTATAGCTTCAGTCTTCCCCAAAGAATCAAAGATTTATACTTTCAATGATCTTATTCAAAGCTCCACTTACACCGCTCTTATCCTTACCTCCAGCAGTCGCAAAGTTAGGCTGTCCACCGCCACCACCTTGAATAAGTTTACCAGCCTCACGTACCAATTGCCCAGCATTCAGCCCCTTAGAGACAAGCTCATCCGAAAGCATCACAGTGAGCGATGGCTTATCATCATCCACCGAACCTAATGCTATCACAAACTCCTTCCCCTTCAAAAGTGGCTTAAGGGCAAAAGCAATATCCTTTACCAGACTTGCTGGAGCCTCCAGCTGAGCTGATATCAGCTCCACACCCGATAGAGACTTAGCCGAAGAGATGAGCTTCTCCACCAATTGATGCTTCTGCTGCTCGTGAGCTTGCTTCAGCTCCTTCCGTAGCTTCTCATCGTCTTCTATCAGCTTCTTCACAGCCTTTACCAAGTTAGGGGCATTCTGAAGCATCTCTTGAACCATCCAGATCTTATCCTGCTGCTCATAGTAATACTCATCTGCTCCCACACCCGTCACCGCCTCGATACGACGGATCCCAGCTGCGATCGAACTCTCCGAGACAATCCTAAAAGAGCCAATCACTCCAGTGCTAGGTACATGAGTACCGCCACAGAACTCAATAGAATCGCCATACTTTATCACGCGGACCTCCTCACCATACTTCTCCCCAAAGAAAGCCATAGCGCCCATGTTCTTTGCCTCTTCAATAGGCATAGAACGGTGCTCCTCCCTCCTGCTATCTAGTCGAATTGCCTCATTCACCTTCTGCTCCACCAAGCGAAGCTCCTCACGGCTCATCTTAGAGAAATGCGAGAAGTCAAATCTAAGTAGCTTATCACTCACATATGATCCCTTCTGCTCCACATGCACACCAAGTACCTCCCTTAGAGCGTGGTGCAATAAGTGCGTTGCACTGTGATTCGCCTCCGTCTGTCGTCTCAGTTTCTGATCTACCTTCGCCTCAAAAGTTTGGTTGGGATTACTAGGAATCTTCTCCAGCACCGAGATAGGCAGATTATTCTCCTTAATCGTATCAAGCACCTTGATCACCTCTCCATCTTCGGTTCCTACCAATAACCCTCTATCTCCTATTTGTCCACCCCCCTCGGCATAAAATGGATTGCGACTAATGACCGCTTGAATTGTCTTCACCTTATTCTGCTCGATCTCCCTATACCTCAGCAGTTCAGTCTCCACCTCTAGGAAGTCATAGCCCACGAACTCCTGCTCGCCACTATGCACCTCCACCCAGTCACCTGCTGTAATGTGAGCTGCATTTCTAGCGCGCTCCTTCTGCTTTTTCATCTCCACTTCAAAGCCCTCAAGGTCGGCACTCAATCCCCTTTCACGTAGGATAAGATCCGTAAGATCGGCAGGAAATCCATACGTATCATATAGCTCAAAGACCACCTTCCCATCGAGCGTCTTACTACTACCCATCTCACGAATATGCTGCTCCAAGAGAGCCATACCAGTCTCCAGAGTACGGAGGAAAGAGGCCTCCTCCTGCTTTATCACCTTCGTGATGATCTCCTCCTGCTGCTTGAGCTCTGTATAGTGCGCTCCCATCAAATCAATGAGGGTAGGAATCAATCGATACATAAATGGCTCGTGCTGATCGAGGAAAGTATAGGCATACCTCACCGCTCTACGGAGAATACGCCTAATCACATAGCCTGCCTTGGCATTACTTGGCAATTGCCCGTCCGTAATACTGAAAGCGATCGTACGGACATGGTCGGCAATCACACGCATAGCAATATCCTTTTGCTCATCCTCTCCATACTTAAAATGCGATAGCTCCGCAATTTTATCAATCAGAGGGGTAAAGACATCGGTATCATAATTACTCTTTTTCCCCTGCAATGCCATACAGAGACGCTCCAGTCCCATACCTGTATCAATCACCTTATTAGGCAGACCAACTAAAGAGCCATCCGCCTTGCGATTGTACTGCATAAAGACAAGGTTCCAAATCTCCACCACCTGAGGGTGATCACGATTCACCAAACTCTTACCATCCACCTTGGCACGCTCCTCATCGCTTCGTAGGTCAATGTGAATTTCTGAGCAAGGTCCACAAGGACCAGTCTCGCCCATCTCCCAAAAGTTATCGTGCTTATTTCCATCAAGAATTCTATCCTTCGCAATATGCTCCGCCCAGTAGTTGTGAGCTTCATTATCTCGCTCTAGCCCCTCACTCTCAGCACCCTCAAAGATAGTCACATAGAGGCGATCCTTCTCAATACCATATACCTCAGTGAGCAGTTCCCACGCCCATGCAATCGCCTCTTTCTTAAAGTAGTCGCCAAAGCTCCAATTGCCCAGCATCTCAAACATGGTATGGTGGTAGGTGTCATGCCCGACCTCCTCGAGGTCGTTGTGCTTACCACTTACCCTCAAGCACTTCTGGCTATCGGTCATTCGGCTATATTTGATCGGTACATTCCCCAATATGATATCCTTAAATTGGTTCATACCAGCATTAGTAAACATAAGTGTAGGGTCATCCTTGATCACCATAGGTGCCGATGGTATCACCTTATGCCCTTTACTCTCAAAGAACTGCAAATACTTCCCCCTTATTTCATTAACTGTCATCATATAAAATCAAATATAAGATCAAACGACCAAATCTTCAACTCGCAAAGATACCAAATACTTAGCAGTTACTCTCTACAAAAAAGAGCCATTGGCACATCATTTGAGATACAATCGCCACAAAACCACGTTCTACCGGCTCTTAAGGTCCTCTTATATCATTGATTTATAAGCAGATAAAAACACAAAGGAGGAGAACCAATTGCTAGCAACTTCGCTCCATCCTATCTAATACAATAAAAATAAAAGTCACGGATAAGGCCCAACTTACCACCATCCAAGGTCTGTGAAATAAACAAAATTATAGCCGAATACCACCCCAAGAATAGCAGCTTCACAACTAACTGATACACAACTACAAATCTACACACCTAGCGAGTTACGAACTTAGCAAACGGCGAGTTACGAACTAAGCAATCACTGAGTTACGAACTAAGCAATCACTGAGTTACGAACTAAGCAATCGCTGAGTTCGTAACTCGACAATCGGTGAGATGCGGTCTAGGCAAGAGTGTTATTATCCTATTGGTTTATAGCAACATACATGAGTATCCATTAAATTGCTGACTAAATCCGAATGCCATCCTTCAGGTAATCAATCCTCAAGAGGTTTAGCACCTTTCATCGCCTAAGGCATTTGGAGTATCGTGGCAAAGCAATAGAAATCTCGCTTCTCGTCATCTACATCTTGGCACACATTGAATAATTGATTAAATTTGTGCCAAATTGAATTCAAATGATGGAAGAAAACAATCAAAACGGACCTATTGAGGAGCTCAGTCAAAATAGCGAAGAGATGCTAAAAGATAGCGGAGGAAGCTATGTGCTGAGTGGAATGTACCGCAATTGGTTTCTCTCGTATGCCTCGTATGTGATCCTAGAGCGTGCTGTGCCTCATATTGAGGATGGGCTGAAGCCTGTACAGCGACGCATACTTTATACTATGTCGCAGATGGACGACCGCCTGATCAAGGTGGCCAATATCGTGGGGCAGACGATGTCGCTTCACCCACACGGCGATGCTAGTATCGGCGATGCCCTGGTGCAACTAGGTCAAAAGGACTTATTGATTGATTGCCAAGGTAACTGGGGTAATATCCTTACGGGTGATGGGGCAGCAGCAGCTAGGTATATAGAAGCGAGGCTCACCCCTTTTGCCAAAGAGGTACTCTTCAGCGATAAGATTACCGACTATAAGCTCTCGTACGATGCGACGCACAAGGAGCCGATAGCACTGCCAGTGAAGTTTCCCCTCCTCTTGGCACAAGGGGCGGAGGGTATTGCGGTAGGCCTTTCGTGCAAGATATTGCCTCACAATGTGCGGGAGTTGCTCGAGGCTTGTATTGCTTATCTGAAGGGCGAAGAATTTGAGCTTTATCCAGACTTCCCAACGGGTGGGCTGATGGATGTGAGCCGATACAATGATGGAGAGCGTGGCGGACAGATCAAGGTGCGTGCCCTTATTGAGAAAAAAGATGCCAAGACACTAGCCATCACGGAAATACCCTTTTCGCGTACCACGAGCTCTATCATTGAGTCTATTATGCGGGCCAATGATAGGGGCAATATCAAGGTGCGTAAGATCGATGATAAGACAGCTGCTACTGCCAATATAGAGATACAGCTTCCCCCTGGCACATCGTCAGATAAAACAATCGATGCGCTCTATGCCTTTACTGACTGCGAGGTGAGCATAGCCCCTAACTGCTGTGTGATCCGCGATGACAAACCAGAATTTCTCAATATCACTGAGGTGCTAAAGGATGGGGTGGAGCGCACCATGACCTACCTGCGTTCGGAGCTCAAGATTAAGCTAGGGGAGCTGGAGGAGCAACACCTCAAGAGCTCACTGGAGGAGCTATTTATCCAACGTCGTATCTACAAGGACAAAGAGTTTGAGCAGGCGAAAAACCTGAAGATGGCGATAGCCCATATCCGAGAGCGTCTGGCAGATGCTTTGGAAGGGATGATACGACCTGTAACGGACGACGACCTTAAGCTTCTTTTAGAGCTTCGTATGGCTCGCATTCTTCGCTTTAATGAGGAGAAAAACCAACTCTTCATCCAAGGGCTTGAAAAGGAGATGGCAGAGGTTAAGGATAGGCTGAATGACATCCGCTCTTACACCATCAAGTGGTACCAAAAGCTACTCAAAGAATATGGCGATAAATATCCCCGACTCACCAAGATCCAAAGCTTCGATGAGATACAAGTGGCCAAGGTGGTGCTGAAAAATGAGAAGCTCTATGTGGATCGTGAAGGCGGTTTCATCGGCACAGGCCTGAAGAAGGATGAATTTGTCTGCGAAGTTTCGGACCTAGACGATGTGATTGTCTTCCTAAGAGATGGTCGGTACCTCATTACTAAGGTATCGGAAAAGGCTTTTGTGGGCAAGGATATTCTGCACGTAGCTCGCTGGATCCGTAATGATAAGCGCACTATATATAATGTGATCTACCGTGACGGCAAGAATGGTGCAGCCTATATCAAGCGCTTCAATATCCCCTCTCTCATCCGTGATAGGGAGTACTCTGTGACGCAGGAGAAGCCGGGCTCTAAGCTCCTTTACTTTTCGGCTAATCCCAATGGGGAGGCTGAGACGGTGAAGGTGGTGCTTCGACCTACGCAGAGGGAGCGTAGGCGTAAGCTGGTCTTTGAGCGTGACTTTGCGGAGATATTGATCAAGAGCCGTACAGCTAAGGGCAATCTACTCACTAGGGGCAATGTCTTTAAGGTGACGCTCAAGGAGCAGGGCGCCAGTACCCTTGGTGGTAGGAAGGTGTGGTTTGACTGGGATGTCTTCCGCATCAATTACGATGAGCGTGGCACCTACCTAGGTGAGTTTGCAGGCGATGATCAAGTGCTAGTGATCAGGGAGAATGGGGAGTGCTACACCACTGGATACAGTGATGCCACACATTTCGAGCGAGATATCAAGGTGATAGAGCCATACGACCCTGATAAGATATGGACGCTGGTCTACTACGATGAGGGGGCGAAGTATACCTATATCAAGCGCTTCCCGATCGATGAAGAGGATGGGCGAACTTTTGTGCAAGGTGAGGAGCAAAATAAGATCTTGCTCCTTAGTGAAGAGGTATACCCACTCCTCAAAGTGAGCTTTGGCGGAAGGGATGAGCACCGAATGCCGATAGAGATAGATGCTGAAGCCTTTATTGGTGAGAAGAGCATTCGCGCCAAAGGAAAGCGGATTAGCAATTACGAGGTGGCAGAGGTAGAGGAGCTACCTCCTGCCCGACTCCCGGAGGAGAAGGAGGAGGAATCTACTGATACAGAAGTCCCCGCAACAAATAGGAAGAGTGAGGAGGAGGATCTGAAGGAGACTTTGCACTTGATTGAGGAGGCAACGGGACAAAAAATGCTTGAATTTAAGGATGATGATGAGGATGAATAAGTATATTTATTGGTGTAAGGGGTGGCTACTACTTGCCCTTCTCCCTTTCTGCACCTCGTTGGCTCTGGCACAGGATCAGGAGGAGAAGGCTCCAGAGAAGTGGTATCACAAAGTGGGTAAATGGGTACAAGGAGAGCCTTGGAGCTGGCAAGGAGCCTTACCCATGACACATACTAAGTACCTAGTACAATGGGAGGGTATGGGTGTATTGGATGAGTACCTTAGTCCTATCGCCCACAATGGAATGGCTGGAAGGGCTTCTTTCCTTACCGACTTTGCTTCGCCTAGGGAGCAGTGCTGGCATATCTACCAAGACCTATCTCTCTACTTAGCTCAACTCAAAAATAAAAGCAATGGCACCAGTATGTACAGTCTTGGGATGGACTATGCGGTAGGGCCTAGCTGGCGAGTGCTACAGCATAAAGGGCTCTCTCTGGACCTTGCCCCACTTCTCGCTTTAGAGGTCGGTGGGCATCTGAAGAGCTCCAACACCAATAATCTAGGTAGCCTGAAGGCGCATTTCGGCCTAGATGGCTGGGGACGCGTCAGGTATCAAATACCATGGCATGTCTTGCCCCTCAGCATCAGTTATTCCGCCCAGATACCACTGGTTATGGGCTTCTTTCACCCAGAATATGGACAGAGCTACTACGACTATATTTCTGGCGATAATGGGGCTAAGATAGCGATTCACTTCGGCTCTTTTCATAATACTATAGGCATCAAGCAGAGGCTACTTATTGATCTACCTATCCACAATCTTACGCTCACTTTGGGGGCGGAGCATAGACATTTTGCACAGACGGTCAATCACACCACTTACAAGTCGGGTAGCTGGGGCTTTGTGATAGGAATATCGGTGGATAGCTTTAAGCTCTCTGGAGGAAGAGCGGTAGCTTCTAGTAACCTATTAAGTAGATATCGTGAATGATGAAAAAGATAACGCTAACTATATTAGTTTTTACCCTAGTTACTCTAGGAGGTTGTATCCCTGAGTCGCCACGAGTGGCAGATCAAAAAGCCAACTTTGAAGCGCTCTGGAAGATTATGGATGAGCGCTACTGCTTCTTTGAGGAGAAGGGCGTGGATTGGCAGGAGGTGCACGACCGCTATGCG
>USJF01000009.1 GCA_900554935.1 uncultured Porphyromonas sp. | reverse complement strand
CCGTCTCCCCGCCAGTAGAGTAGACCCCCACCCCAAGGCCTCGAAGTTGCTCTAGTAGCTCCTCCGTACCATTGATGATCGCCGCAATCACCTCACCCGGGATCAGACGCTTATTCCGCCCAATCGTACTAGAGACCAATATATTATCCACTGCTCCCACACAGAGCAGGTCATCGAGATTCATCACCAACGCATCTTGTGCAATCCCCTTCCACACAGATAGATCGCCCGTCTCACGCCAATAAGCATAGGCCAAACTACTCTTAGTCCCAGCCCCATCGGCATGCATCAAACTACAATAAGCCGGATCACTGCCCAAGAGGTCGGGCAAAATCTTACAAAAAGCTTGGGGATAGAGCCCCTTATCAATATTCTTTATCGCAGCGTGCACATCCTCCTTATCGGCAGAGACACCCCGCATCTGGTACAATTCCTTTTCCATCATCACTCATTATATATACATACTACGCAAATCTACCAAAAAGAAGCGATAAATTCTGCCGACAAGGCGGGAAAGAGTTGCAGAATAGCTACAAAGAAGGTATCTTTATGCGTCAATAACCAACAAACCACATACATTGATACTAATATGGAAAGAGACCTACAGCTCAATATCATCAAGATGATACACCGAGAAGTACTGCCCGCTACCGGGTGTACCGAACCAGTAGCAGTGGCACTAACCGTAGCGCATGCTGCTAGCATCCTCAAGGGGGAGATCCAGTCTATTACACTCGACCTGAGTGCCAATATCCTAAAAAATGCCATGGGAGTAGGCATCCCAGGCACCGGCATGATAGGCCTACCCATTGCCATCGCCTTAGGAGCAGTGATAGCAGAGCCCAAAAAGGAGCTCACGGTGCTCGACCACTTCACGGAAGAGCAGTTTGCCAAAGCCAAAGCCCTAATGGAGCAAGGGGTCATCAAGATCCGCCTAAAGGAGGGAGAGGTAGATAAGCTCTACATCGAAGCCACCCTACACGATACTGAAGGGCATACCGCAGTAGCCATTATAGAGAAAAATCACACTGCCCTCAAGAGTCTCACCCTAGATGGCGTGCCCCAAGGCGAAGCAAAAAAAGGCGATGGAGCCACTCAAATGGGCACTACTACCGACCCCAATGCTGGTCCAGAGGTACCTCTCACCTTCGATCTAGTATACCAATTTGCCACAGAGATGCCTCTCGACGAGATCCGATTTATAGAGGAGGCAGCAAGGCTCAATAAAAACGCTTCCCAGTACTCCCTCCAAGGCCATTTCGGCCACTGTGTAGGGCGGATGATCACCAGCCAATTAGGCGCTAAGTACCTAGGCGATACCACCTATACCCGACTTCTCGCCAGCACCAGTGCCGCCTGCGATGCCCGAATGGATGGCGCTCCTATCACCGTGATGAGCAATTCAGGGAGTGGCAATCAAGGCATCACCGCCACCATGCCAGTCCTCACCTTTGCAGAAGAGGAGCAGGTGAGCGAGGAGCAGAGAATACGAGCTCTGATGCTGAGCAACCTCATGGTGATATACATCAAGCAGAAGCTCGGGCGCCTCTCCGCCCTCTGTGGCTGTGTCGTCGCCTCTACTGGAAGCGCCTGTGGCATCACCTACCTGATGGGTGGGACAAAGGAGCAGATAGGCTTTGCGGTCAAGAATATGGTGGGCAACCTCACCGGAATGATCTGCGACGGTGCCAAACCAAGTTGTAGCCTCAAGGTGACTAGTGGTGTCAGCTCCGCTATGCTCTCCTCTCTACTCGCTATGGAGCAGAAGGTGGTCACCAGCAACGAAGGCGTCGTAGACGATGATATCGATAAGAGTATCGACAACCTCACCTCCATCGGGCGTGACGCTATGACCGAAACCGACCGCGAGGTCCTACACATCATGACTCACAAAGGGAAGTAACTCATCCCTCCCTACTGGATGCTCTCTAGCAGTCGGGCTTACACATTCTAACTGGTAAAACGGCTTCTTGTAAGTTGCCAAAATTCCGTATACCTGCGGAATAGATTCCGTATACCTGCGGAATGGATTCCGTATACCTGCGGAATGGATTCCGTATACCTGCGGAATGAACCATCGATAAGAGGAGCGTTTTTGTGAGTTTCTTGATAAACGCGATATTGCTCCCAGACAGGGATACTTTACAATGCGCTCAATCAATTAAACCCCACCCACTTAATGGATGTAGGGCATCACCACTTTAAATCCTTTGCCACGGAGCGTTACCAACCCCTTCGTGGCATCCACCTTCTCCACGATTAAAGAGTAAGTCCCCTCTTTTACCTTGGTGTGGCGGAACTCTTCAGGATTGTTGAGGCTAATCTGCAGCTCCACTTTCTTCCCCTTTTGTGGTGCTGTAGGTATCGGAGAGAAGGTGACCACTCTCTGAGCTTGGTAGGGTTGTGCCGCATTGAATATGGTAAAACTGCGATTACCTCTTTTGAGAGTCATTGCGGTACGCATCTGGACAAAGAGGCTTCGTGAGGTAGTACCATACAGTCCTATTCCTTCGGCAGTACCACGACATTGGACAGTGATAGTGACACTCTTTCGGCTACCATCCTCAGAGATAAGGTGCACCACTGCTACTCCTTCGTGGTGGGCATCCACTTCCAAGATACTAGTTTTGGCATTCCACCTTGCCGAAATAGCCTCCTCTGGGTCATCGATCTTCACCTTTGCTCCATCCCCTCCACCTTGGAGTGAGATGAAGCGACTTTCGTCTTCGGGATAGAGATGCACCTCCTCCATATTGACACTCACTGGGGGCACCACCACATGTATAGGTAGCTTTCGACGGAAGTCTCCCGAAAGAATAGTAGCGAAAGTCTCCCCTTCGAGATGCCCCGTGATACGTAGGGTGTCGCGACTAATTGAGACGCCTGCGATCTTGGACCTCTCCACATTAGCGATGTATTTTCCGGTACCCCCCTTTAGTATAATGGTATGAGTAGTCTGCTTATTGAGCGACACCTCCGTGAGATCTTGCTCTCCGACCTTGATAGGTTCTAGCTGGTGGGGTGCCTTATTATTTTGGCAAGCACCACACAATACTATCGCTAGAAGGGTGCTTGTGAGTGGTAGTAACAATCTTTGCTTCATATCTCTCTACAGGCTTACTTTACGGTGATGAAATAGGTGAGCTCTATCGGCTCACGATCTTTTTCTTGAATAAAGACAATGAGGGTGTGCTCTCCGGGCTCTAGTTGGAGGAGGTCGTCGGAAGGGATTACCTCTTGCCCATTGAGATGGTACTTGATCTCGGCTCCTTCGAGGATGAGATCGGTATAGAATAGGGGTAACTGCCTTGGCGCTTCGCCATCTTTAGTGATCATATAGAGATGTGGCACACGTGTAGGGTCGTTGGGTGAGCGTCGGTACCCCTCTGTGCGCACCTTGATGGCATCTGAAGGGCGTGAGAAAAGGCTGCCCTTGATGCTCTTAACGCTGTAGCTGTATGTGGTATTGGCCTTACGATGCTTATGTATGAAGCTGGTCTCGGTAGTCTCGCCTATTGGCTCCCCATCGCAAAGTATTTGGTAGGTGACTCCCGGCTCGGCAATGGCTCTCCAAGTGAGTGTTACTTCGTGCTGCATCACTTTGGAGGAAAGGTTGGCTGGGGCAGGTAGCTGCGGCACTTCTTCGCCTCTCTTCACCTGCATAAAGGAGATATCATCGATGTAGAACTTACTGCCCTCCGAGCCCTCTACCACCAAACTAAAAGCTGCCTTATTGCCTCCGGCGGGGGCCTTGATCTCGGAGATAGTATGTTGCTGCCAATGGTCGCCAACTTTGGGGACGTAGTATTTGAATTGTTTGAAGCTGGTATCTTTTTTGATGAGTTGATCATCCTTGTACCACTCTATCACCACGCATACTTTAGCTCTAAACACATAGTCGCCTCTGTACCAGAAGGAGCATTGATACTCGCCCCCTGCTTCGATAGGAATGATATTATTCTTGGGGATATGCCCCACTTGGGAATAGTCATTATCGTGGTAGCTGATACTTCCACCATTGAGATAAAAAAGAATACAGTAGCCACCTGAGTGACCTCCTCGCACCTTTGTGCCAGCTAAAGTATCATCAAAGCGCCAATGGTGAGGATAGATTTTTCGCCACATATGTTCTTCTTGTGGCTCATCGCCCTCAAGCGGGGTTTTACGGTAGTACTTTTCGAGACCTCCATTATTCAATAGCTCCTTACTGAGCTCTTGCGCCAACAAACTAGGAGACTGGAGCGAAAAGACAAGGAGGAGGGAAAGGGTAGATAGGATATTTTTGAACTTCATATAGCTTATTAATTGTCTTCACTTGTACATCTACTTAATCTCTTGCAATGGGAGCTCAAAACGCTCTGCCACTTCTTTAGCAATAGTATGGAGTAGTCCGGGCGTACCCTCACTACCCACAAGCCGCTCTCTATCCCATAGCCCATCACCTGATAGCAACCGCTCTTGCATTGCTTTTACTTCGCTATAGGTAAAGAGTGGTCGCCCCTCTTTATCGCAGGCAAATTGGAGGGAATAAAGTGCCCCTACACCTTGGGAAAGGAAGAATAGAGCATTCTCTGGCTCTTCTCGATAGTTGGCCATTGTGATATTCCCCTGGAGCAATTGTAGTGCACGGACTGCTACCACTTTAGAGAGCTCTATGCGAATCAATTGCAATTGCTCTTGCAGAATATCGTACCTATAGTTGGTCAATGCCCAGCGCCCCAGAGCAAAAGCATTATATAGCTGGATACGGCTCTTCCCGAGTAGAGGTAGATTGATACTGCTCACAAGAGGCTGCCAAAAATGGGTGTAGTAGCCAAAGGCTAGGTCCCAATGATGCTCCAGCTCGGTGTAATTATGACCATCGGGGAGGTAGGTGTGCTCATGTCGTGTGAGCAACTCCCCAGGAGCATAAAGCGATCTCGCAAGGTGTACATTAAGGATCAAGTCAAGGTAAATAGCACCTCGTACCAACTCTCTATAATACTCGGCTGGTATCAAACCCTCTTTGATGGCAAATGAGATAAAGTCGTCGCCAATATGGGCACCAATATACCCTGCCACACCTTTAGTAGCTCTCTGGTTGCGAGTCACATTGGGCGCCTCACTGCCTAACCCACTGAGTGCCTCGATCGCCACAAAGCAGCCCTCAATATCATGGATTACCTCAGCTCTATCGGGCTCATGCAGGGCTGATGAAGCAACTACCGAACGGGGGCTAGCCAAACCATAAAGGCCCTCACGGAAGTAAGTGTAAACGGTATTACGACTACCTTCGCTACTGATCCGAGCCTCCCGAAGGAAGGTGCTGTAGATAGTCTGAAGGGGCTCATCTAGGAGAGTGCACTCGTAGTAATCAACACTACTTCGCCCATTTCTACTGAATTTATACTCTGGATCGGGATATTCGGGTAGCTTGTAAGCACTCTCTACCGTCTCTCCTTCCCATCTATTGAGGCAACTAGTCAGCCCCAAGGAGGAGAGGACAAGGGCGAGAAAGGTTCCTCTCATACACTTTAGATACTTCTTCATGGTAGTATGATAAATTCGCAGAAAGGTTGGCTAATATAGTCTTGCCCCTCTCTATTTTGTGTTTGACTTACTTTCAATTCTTTTACTACAGTTAGTCCATCTTCCGACACTGCCCTAATGCTAGCAGTGATATTGGACTCACGAGGCGCAGTACCATTGACACTAAGGTACATAGGATACCCCGACTCCGCCTCTATTGTCACTTCGTAAGGCTCTTCAAGTGTCATGATCTCCTCGGCACCCGAGACACTTGCACTACTTCCGATGATATGTATCTGCTTATCCTCGCCAATATACTTTACCACAAATCGGCTGTTAACTTCATCGGGCACTGCACCTCGCTCGGTAAATTGACAGGTTAGGGTTACGGTATACTTACGCTTTCCTTCAGAAATCTCCACCCCTGGGTAGCTATATGAGTCAAGAGCTTCAAATGGGTCACAAACCTGACGCACCTGATCTTCGTACGAGATCTTGGGCTTCTCAATTCCCTTAAAGGGGAAAAGGGTGGCATAGTCCTCAGGCTCGGGATCATGATAGTTGCGCTGGCAACTCATAGCGCATAGCAGGAGGAGGAGAGCACTCAGTGAAGTAGGAAAAAGCTTCTTTGTATTATGTATCATATCATTGAATATTAATCTTTAATAATCGGTGCATCCCATATCACGGCTTTCACACCTGTGGGTAGACCTTCGGGATGTAGGTGCTTACTCTCCAAGCGTATCACTCGAGTGTGAGGGTTGTAGACCTTTACCAACTCAGCTTCAAAGCGATCACCAACACGTTCAAAATCCATAAACACAATATCCTTGCTGTATCTCAACCCAGCCCTAAAGGTAATTCCGTCGGCGGTACCAGCATAGCCAGAGCCTAGTCCTACCATCTGAAGTGCAGGGTAACCAGGGATGGGGTTGCGCTTCTTATTGTAGAGAAATAGGTAGTATCTTTTGGTGGTCAACTCCTTAAGATATGGTCGATTGGTCTCAGCCTTAGTTTTAATGTAGTTGTCACTCTCAAAGTATACCCTATCACCCATTCTAATAGAGAGCTGTGGATTCTGCATCTCCTCGAAAAAGAGACGGTTTTGATAGGCCTCTGCAAGGTGATCCTCATCGCTTTTGAGCTTGGTAAAGATGATGTATTCCTTTGCGGGCAAGATAGTGCCGGCAGTTCGGAACACCAATTGACCATATTCATTTTTCCCTTGATAGAGAAAGTCGGTTGATCCTCTGAAGGAGTCGTTGACCAGCTCATGAATATAATTGAAGGTCTCAAAGGTAAGCTGAGTGTAGCTACCCCTTTTGATAATATACCTGCTTACCTTAGGTTCGGCACAGCTCGCTTCGGTAAAGTCTGCCTTCATCTCCACAGTGCCTTCTTTGCTAAACTTCATCACAAAGCTGCTACCACCATAACCCAAACGACCACGAAAGGCAGTTTGGCCAATCAGCTCATTGGGATTAGAAAAGAGGAGTGAATCGCAGTGGGGAAAGTAAAGAACGCTCCAACCATCAGGGCTACTTGTAAGCTCCTCGTGAAGCGATGAGATACTAGCTTGCACACGCTCCGAAGGGCTCTCATGGAATGCCTGCTGCCCTTTTCCATTACAGCTAGCTAAGCTAGCTAGTGCAAAAGTGAGGGGAATAATAGTAGTATAGTATATCTTTTTCATTCTTCTTCCGCTTTGCTTTGAATAAATTGTGCCATTCTACGTAGGATAGTCACCTCGGCTTTTGTGAGGTCCACCCCCCAGTGCACCTTGATGTACTGGTGGAGGAAGGCTTGCTTCTTTAGCAACTCACTGTGCGCTTTGATCGCTTCTCTCGCATACCGCTCCGACACTTCTGGATCGTTATCTTCATCAGGAATACTCACCTCCTCCAGAAAGTTTTGGATCTCTTGGGGCGTAGAGAGGAGGGTGGCACTGATCATCTCGGCCATATCATCCTCCGCTGAGAGGAGTCCGTAGATGGTGTAGCACCCTCTCCGGCCAGCATAGGTATCCAAACCAAACCGCTCCTTGGGGCTATGATGATAACTTAGTGGGATCGCTATTGGCTCAGTAGAGGAGAGGTATCTATGTCCACTGATTCGGTAAAACTTATCTCTATCGTAGGGGTAGAGCTCTAGCATCCGCTTGGCAAACTGATGAAAGACACTTCGCATCAGTAGATAGACCTTTTCAGGGTCACTCGCTTCGAAGCTATTGACATTGTAGATACACATCTCTACAGGTGTGCCTAAGGGGTTGTAGAGTAGCTCTACTCCATGGGGATCAAGGTTGGGGCCGCCATACATCTTGATACGGATGGGGAGCTTGCTCTTGAGGTAGTGGGGGCCACCGATGGGGGATAGCTCTAAGCTCTCAAGGAATAGATACTTCACGGTCTCTAGCACGCTCTTGACCTTCTCCTCTTGGGGAGGGCAGACGTAGGTACCAAGTAGCTCCTTCTCATCCCAGCGGTAGAGCACTTCTATCTGGTAGGGCTGGGTAATGGACTGCATAATCCACTGGTCTAGCTCACTCTCATTGGTAGTCTCAGCTGTAGGAGCCAATACACTGGTATCGCTGAGTGGTGCATTTTGGCACCCACTCGTGATCATCATCAATGGGAGCAACAGGGTGATTAGCTGCTTATTGGGTTGTTTATTGGGTCTCATATTGATTATTTTCTATCTAACTCTTTTCGCTCACGAGGATTGGGCTGGAGCCCTCGTTTGATGGCCTCATTGGGTATTTGTAGGAGCTTGCGTGGGTCGTCTTTCTCAAGGGGAAAGTAATACTTACTCTTGCTATCACGAGCCACAGAGAGGTGGAAGCGACGGATATCTAGCCAGCGAAGCCCCTCTTGGTAAAACTCTTTTTGCCTAAAGTCGAGCACCAGTTTCACAAATGCAAGTTGCTTGATGGTAAGGGGATAAAAGGGGCTATAAACCTGATAATTCTGGGGGTTGGTGGTCAGGTAGATAGAGCGCTCTACGTAGGGGGTAAAGCCGAACTTCCCTCGTGTGTACTCCTGGAGGTCGTCGATGGCCTTATTGTACTCACCGAGCATCGCCAAGGCCTCCATACGATTGAGCAGCACCTCATCAGTAGTAAATAACACATTGGTCACATAGAGCCCTCTCGGCTTGAGTCCACTATCAAGGATGCTCCTTACTTCGTCAAACTTGGAGATGTATCGGCCCACCTTCAGTGGCAAGGGGGAGGGGGTAAAGAGGTAGCTACTAGACTGATTGAGGTGGCGGAAGTTACCACCATTTTCAATTCCCTTCTTATCAAAGATGGCCTCTACGCTCTCCTTAGTAGGTCCATACTGCACACGAGGAAGCTCTCGAGCCCACCTCGATTCAGTGTTACAAAGCAGTAAATTGGCAGGCTCTAGGGCACTAGTGTAGCTCTCGAATAGCTGTGGGCGTGCAAAGTCGTACTGCTTTTGGTACTCCGTCCAATGCCTTAACTCACTTTTTGGGTCTCCGCCCAAGACATAATTGGCATAGTCTACCACCTTTTGCCACTCCCCTTTGTGCAGATAAAAGCGAGAAGCAAAGGCGTAGGCAGCTTTTTTATTGAAGTGAAACTTGGGGTGGCGGTAAAAGCGGTCGTTGACCAGCGTAATACCCAACTTGAGATCGGCCTCAATCTCCTCATACACCTTCGCTACAGTTGCTCTATCATAATCGACCATAGCATGCTTCTCTGGGCCTTTCAGATAGGGAATACCAGGGTGGAGGTCATCGGCTCCTCTATAAGGCTCTGCCCAGATATTTACTAGCATAAAGTGGAGGTAAGCTCTTAGCAAAAAAGCTTCGCCATAGAGTGCCTTGATACGCTCTGTCTTGGGGTAGTTTGTGAGTAGCTCAAGTGCGATATTGGCCTGAGCTATACCTCGATAACAAGCGTTCCAATAATTCAACGGCGTATCCAGATCCTCTTGATCATAATCTTCCCAAAAGTACATCGCTTCATTGAGGCGACTCTGCTCTCCATAAGGTCGGAAGCCTACATTATCTGTGCGAGGTTCGAGAAAAGGAATATAGCTGGCTGTAGGATAGGCTCCTGTGAGTAGCTCGGCGATCTTCTCCTCGCTATCGATCTCTATATTGAGGTCGGAATTGGGACTCTTATCTAGGTACTTCGTACAGCTAGCGAATGTGATTAGCCCTAGCAGGGCACCTATGATCCATGGATATCTATTCATGATTTTCAAAACGTTATGCTCATTGATACGGTTACCTGCTTGGGTGTGGGGAGGGATACTCCACCAGTACGGTAGTACTCAGGGTCTTGTCCATTGAGCTTTTTATCGGCATAAAGCATCAGCGGATTGGTAGCATTGAGCCTAATTGATAGGCCTTTCAAGCGAATTCTTTCAAGAAGCTCCTTTTGGGCAGTGTAAGATAGTGAGATACTCTTCAGGCGAATAAAACTACCATCGGCCACTTTATTTTGAGAGAAGTTGTAGGTATTATAGGCTCTCTCGATATTTTCTCTTCCAATGGCACCTATAAGAGATTGCGATGGAAGTACTGGCACTTCGGTATGGTACTCATCCCCCGGGTTCATCCACCTATCACGGTAGTCTCTAGAGAAGACATTGAGATCGGCATAGAGAGGGTCGAACGTAGGATTGATCCGAATCTTATTCCCTGCCTGCATGGTGATGAAAAGAGAGAGCTCCCACTCTTTGTACCTAAAGGTATTCATCAGACCTCCCATTACCTGTGGCTCTATAGGGCCGTGATAGAGGAGGTAGCTCTTATTGAACTCTGTATCCAAAAAGTCGGCACCAACAGTCCAGGCATGCTCCTGGTTATTTTGGTAAAGACCAAAGTCGAAGGTGGGCAATCCATTGGGGTCAAGACCTTGGAAGTTAAAAGAGAAGAGTGAGCCCTTGGGATAGCCTACTAGATTGCCCCTACCACGACCTGCTACCATATCAAAAGCATTGGGCGAATTGAGTAGGCGGGTAATCATCTGGTTCATAGCGCTGATGGTGAGACTACTACTCCATGTAAAG
Organism: uncultured Porphyromonas sp.; assembly: GCA_900554935.1. Lineage (GTDB taxonomy): Bacteria > Bacteroidota > Bacteroidia > Bacteroidales > Porphyromonadaceae > Porphyromonas_A. The sequence goes on along the minus strand of USJF01000009.1, from coordinate 6,392 downwards.
GCTTCTGTAACAATATTTTTTGAGTGAATACCTAGCTCCACGCCTCGGGTGGTCATGTCGCCAAAATTGGCATACTTATAGTACTGCCCCCCTATCCCTGAGGTACGGACGAGATCAATAAGGTCAAAGGTATTGCGCTGATATAAGTCCAATGTACTACTGATGCGGTTGTGGAATAGCCCCACTTCAAGCCCTATATTGAGCTCATACATCTTTTCCCACGTGAGGTCTCTATTCTCCAATTGACTGAGCAGAAGTGCATTCTCTCTATCCTCCAAATGGCGACGATTGGTGATGCCCATCCGGAAGATATTACGGGTATTGATCGCTTCCTCATTCATCTTGGCAGTAAGGCCATAACTCGCTCGGAGAGCTAATTTGGAGATGGTTGGGTGATTAGCGAACCACTCCTCCTGGTCGAGATTCCACTTAGCGCCTATATTCCACGTAGGTAACCAGAGTGCCTTAGCGCCCTTGCCCGAAGTATTGGCACCTTCATAATTGAGCACGGTATTGAAGATGTACTTACCGGCATAGCCATAAGTCGCATTGAGCGAAAAGGTGACCCCTCTATCTACCATGCTTCGCAGTGAGAAGTAGGGTCTATTTTCCTCGGCTAGCTTATCAAAGACATTAGGATTGGGGTAGACTTGATTGGCTTTGTCGTACTGGATACCATACCCTTGAAAAGGAGTGATAGAGCGCTCAGTACTTCGTATCTCACCGAAACCAAAGAGACGGATATCGTGCTCACCTACTTTCTTATTGTAGTCGGCCGACAAGCGCCCCAAAAAGCTAGTCATCCCCACCTCGTTCTTAAAAAGGATTCCTCCGTGAGCAAGAGCTACCTTGGGCTGCAAAGCGGGATTATTGGGATCGCTCAGCAAGTAGAAGTTTTCGTGGGCTACAGTAGGTGTCTCTGCTGCCTGATAGGCCAGCACCACGTTGGACTGCTCTTTCACCTCGTGCCTTGTACTAGTTATAGCTCTACGGATGGAGAGGAGGCCTCCCAACTCCAGCTCTTTGATAGGCTTGTAGGTTCCTTCGGCTTGGAGCTTAAAATCTATCACTCGCATCTGCATCTGATTATTTTCGTACTCAGATAGGATATTAAAGGGTGCCCAGTTATTGCGGTAGTAGGCCCTATTTCCTTTGGCATCAAAGGGAGTTAAGGTACGACTTGTTCCGAGAGCATAGGCAAATGGATTGATATCAAAGTCACGCTCGTAGGCTCCAATCCTACTATTTTGCCTCAGGGGCATGGTACCTGGGGCTCTCTGATTACGGATATTGCCATTGGCGCTTAGAGTGAGCTTCATCTCTTCTTTTGGATAAAAGGTGCTCTTGAGAGAGGCTGTGAGTTGCTGTACCCCATCCGTAATGGTCCAGCCTCCATCGTGGTAGTAACCGATAGAAGCATAGGTAGCTACATGGTCGCCACCTCCCGATAGAGTGACGGTGTGCCGAGTGGTGGGACGGTAGGTAAAGAGGAGGTCAAACCAATCGGTATTGGCATACTCACCGCGTTGCAAAAACTCAAGCCTCGCCTTCTGAGTATTGGGTAGCAAATAACTGCCGGTATTAGGGTCCACTGTTAGAATATCTCTATACATCTGATGGTAAATACCACCCCTTCGGCCATACAAAGACTCCTTGATGTCAAAGTAACCTTTATCCCACATCTCCTGATAGAGCGACATCGTCTCTTGAGAATCCAAAAGGTCGTACTCTCTATACGAGGGCTTAAGCCTAAAAGCATTTTCGGTGGCATAGGTAACGCTTAGTGGCATCCCCCTTCTGCCCGACTTGGTAGTAATCACTATCACCCCATTAAGGGCTCGCGCACCATAGACCGAAGTGGCAGAGGCATCTTTGAGCACTTGAATATCCTCAATATCGGAAGGATTGAGACCAGATACCGCCGAACCGATCAGCGTCACAGCATCACCAGAGGCCAATTGATCCATAGTGAGTTGCACCATATTTTCATACACAGCACCATCTATCACCCAGAGAGGCTGTGCATCGCCTAGGATAGTGGCACCACCACGGATGCTAATCTTTGGAGCTGCACCAAAGGTACCCGATATATTTTGCACCGATAGACCTGGAATACGTCCCTCCAGCATCCTCGACATATCAGGCACACCATCTAGCTTAATCTCTGCCATTTTCACGGCGGTTGCTGCACCGGTATAAACTCTATTCCGTACTTTTTGGTAACCAGTCACCACCACTTCGTCCAGCTGAGTCTGATCTTCTTTCAGCTGTACATTCATAATGGATCCACTGACAGTAACCACCTTTGTCACCATACCAACAAAGCGGAAACTTAGTTTATCCCCTTTGGCACCATACACCTTGTATCTACCATCTGCATTGGTGACCGCCCTACTCCCATTGCTTTTATTCTCCACAAGCACACCTGGGAGAGGTAAGCTAGATAGGTCGCTCACCACACCAGTGACGGTTTCTTTCGGCTTGCTCTCTTGCGCTGAAATAACTCCTGGGCTACAAAAGAGTAAAAGGAGTATGAGCATCGAGAGATGCTGTCGCTGGAATATATTCTTCATCATCATATCTATTGATCACTCACAGTGGCATCATACCAACCCACTGAATATACATATACTACAAATTAGCAGATTAAAACTTCACCTCCACTCCACCATAGATACCTCTTGGGTGACCGGCACGCATCCCCGAAGGATGACGCGAAACTACGTAGGCTTTATTCGCTATGTTAATGGCATTTAGCGTGAGTGTAACACCCTTATATACCTTTGCTCGAATGGTGGCATCCCAAATAGTATGGTGCGGAATAGTCTCCCTAAGTGCCATTGGCCCTTGCCCCGGCACCGTACGCATATCTCCATTGAAACGCACACCCACATTGAGATCTACCCACTTAGAGGTGACCCCCAACTGCCCATTAATTGAGTGCTTAAAAATATAGGGTATTTCATCACCAGCATGGACATCACCCCACGCAGAGCTGGTAAAGTCATTTTTCATCTTGGTATCAGTGTAGGTATAGGAAAGTTGAGTATTGGCACGTACCACCCAATGACGGGGCATAGGGTCGAGGTTGAGCAATACTTCTACACCCCTTACCAGTGCAGCACCGACATTAAATTGGTCCATTGTGCCCTGCCCGCCAGCTGCTGTGAGGTCACTACCAAGCATATTCTGGTAATTATTATTGAAGCCGATTACCTCAAAGTGCAAGCCCGACATAGCTATACGCAAACCAGCCTCCACATTGATAGAGCTCTCTGGCTTCTGCTCTAAAACGGCACTTGGAGGGGCAAAACCTCTATGTACGCCTGTAAATACCGATACCTCTGGAATTATTTTGTAGTTCACTCCTATGCCAGGCAACCATACACGTGCCGAATTGGGTGTCTCGATACGAACTCGTCCCGATCGCCTTGGATCTTGCTTGGTATAATTTCTCTTCACCAAAAGCACATCCTCATAGCGTAAACCTGCGGTAATCGTTAGATTGTTCCATGCCCATGTATTTAAGATATAACCACTCCACGCACGGGCTGTGGTCACTTGGTTGGACTGACTGCCAGGGTCACCAGGACGGAAGAGCTTCATCTCACCCGACTGTATAGAGTAGCCATCGTCCTCTTGAAAGCGATCTTCACTATCTTCATGATACCTAATGCCTCCTTCTACAGTAAGATAGCTCTCTCCTAGGCGCCATTTATACTCAGCTTTGGATTGAATACCACGGGAGAAGTACTTCCTACGATTGGCGCGCACCATAAGTGCCTCACCAATATAATCTCGCTTTCCTGTAAGGATTTCAAAGTACTCGTGATTGGTCTCAGGATCGGCAAGTACTTGACCTATGGAACGCTTCTCCTCCTTCAGATAACCGACCCTCACATCATTCAGTTTATACCAATTGCGGAAAAAGTAATTGTAATACAGATTGGAAGTAATCTTTAAGCCATTCTCAGCCATCAATATATGGCTCAAAACACTTTGGAAGTGCTGGGTCTTTAGGTGATCCATATCGGCACCAGCATATCTATAATAAGGGCGTTGCATAAAGTCCTCACTACTGAGACCGAGGTAAGTCTCATCGGAATCTTCATTGGCCCAGCCCAACTTCAGCTCTACATTATGATTGACACCATATAAGCGATCGGTACTGATTCCTAGTTTCGCCACCACATCATTGCGCTTAAAACCAGTACGCTCATCAGGCTCATCCCTCCTAAACCCCTTGGATTGATGGCGAAGATACTCCAGCATATACCCGAATACCCCCCTTCGGTCGCCAATCATAATATGCCCCTTCGCGGTATCGAAGCTCCCATAAGAAGCATTGAACTTTCCAGAAAAGTGAGTTGGGATAGGGGTCGAAAGCATATTAATAGCGCCTCCAGTGGTAAATGGGCCATACTGCACCTGACTACTCCCTTTCAGCACCTCCACAGCACTCATCCTCGCCACACTCGGGAAGTAATAGGCAGCTGGTGCAGAGTAAGGAGCCGGAGCAATGAGAATCCCATCCTCCATAAGTGAAATGCGCTCACTTCGCTCAGCCTTGGTACCACGCAAACTAATATTGGGGCGAAGACCAAAGCCATCCTCTTCGTACATATTTACACCTGGCACGCTCTTGAGCATACGATTGATGTCGGTATAATTGAACTTAGCTAGCTCACCAGAAGATAAGAAGTAAGCAGAACCAGTACGATTTCTTGCCTGAAACTTACTACCTAAAATTGGACGAGAATAAACCACTACCTCATCAATAAGCCCATCATCTCTGATAGTACCAAGAGTATCAACCGATTGAGAAGTCTGTTGCGAAACAGTATTATTACCATTGTCTTGGGCATAGACAAAACCGCAAGAAAGGAATAAAATGAGAATAATCGTCGAACGTCGATAAAACATAAATGGCGTATAGCGAATATAGTTCTTTAATAAAAATAACCTGATTATTCAACAGGTCATTAGTAAATTATTTTAGTTGTGCAAAGTTATAAAGGCAAAAGCAATCACACAATACCCATACATAGGTATTTTCATTCCTTTTGACACACAAATTAACTTAAAAGAAGAGCAACTGGCGAGTTTGTAACTCACCAAACAGCGAGTTTGTAACTCAGCAATCATTGAGTTACGAACTCGGCAAATGTTAAACTACGATCTCGGAAAAAGCCCATATCGTATCTCAATAAATGGTTTGTACGTACCCACCTTCGAGTTGCTTGAACTATTGATCGTTAGTAGGGTAATAAAGGGGTCAGTTGACAGCCATCGAGGAGCTGATTATTGGGCCTATCTCTTGGCATTTAGTCTCGAGATAAAAAAGGAAGGGGCCTTGCCCAATCTGCATTGGGACAAGGCTCCTTGATGATACCTTGGGTAATTGCTGGGGCCTAGGCTAGAACCTATGTGCTAGACCTAGGTGTACACCTCCTAAACTATTGGGCTGGGTAGTGTGGGTATAGGCGAGATGGAGGGAGATGGTTTGGTACTCTGCTCCTACTCCAACGCTATAGAGGGGCTGTCTCTGGAGCAGTCCGATACCCACTTGTATGGCTACAAGCTTCTTCCAGAGATATTCTGCTCCGGCACTGGCATTGAGACCGTAGTAGGGATGGAGGTGGTAGAAGTAGCCAGTTCGCACGCCTATCCCTATGGTATGATCCTCTCTGAGTGTAGTATGGAGGTGTGCCTGCAAACTAAGCTCTGAGGGGAGGGCAACTCTTGATTTGGCGCTTGTCTCTTCGCTAGCGATGGCGCGGTGGTAGGTAAGCTTTGGCCCAACATTATGGAGGGCAGCGGTGATGGCGCCGTGAAGGGTTACCCCATTAGGTACCTGGAAACTATGGTAGTAGGTAGCCCCTAGGGATGCTGCTACACCGTGTGCCTTCACTCCTACATTGCTATAGAGATAGGAGGCACGAAGATAGGCGTCTAGCTTGGGGGTAAAGCTCTTGGCTATGGCTAGGTCTACGGTCGCTTCGGTTGGCCGAAAGGAGCCCACTTGGGCACCTAGGTGGTTGGTTATCTCCACCTGTTCGCCACGAAGTATTCGTGTACCAATAGAAAGGTCTAGCCCTTTGTGTAGTCGATATCCTAATGCTAAGCTATGCAGTGCGGAGCTTTCCCGAGGTGTACCATGGGAAAGGCCTAACACGCTATAGGTGGCATAGTATCGCTTCATTTGGTGAAGGGATGTGGTGGGTAAGCTATAGAGGGGCATCTGGCTTTGGAGCGATAGATTGCCAGCTAAAGCTCTGCTAGACACATCAGCACTGTAACTTGGGAAACTGTAGGCACCCTGCTGTGCTTCTGCTTGAGTAGCACAGGCAATGAGTAGAGCTCCAAAGACTGCTATAATGGCTGGTGGCATT
>USJF01000008.1 GCA_900554935.1 uncultured Porphyromonas sp. | reverse complement strand
AACTCATCCTATATTATGACCCCTCCCATTTAACACCTGAATCTAGTGGGGATATATGTCTTATAATCCGACCAAAATATGTATATTTGCTAGTGGTCAACTAGCCCTAAGGGGTTGCCATCAAGCCTTTGCTAGGCTAATATAAATTCACGTTAAACGATCAGTGAAATATGAGCGAATTTTTACATAACACACCAGATGAGCGCAAGACGATGCTCAAAGAGATACTCCTGCGCTTACATCAAGGAGAGCAGCCCGAAGTACTAAAGCAGCAGCTCTCCACACTCCTCCACGCTATCCCTTACCAAGAGGTCGTCGCTGTCGAGGAGGAGCTGATAGCTCAGGGACTACTATCGACAGATGAGATACAGCTCTTTTGCGACCACCACTCAGAGATCCTAGAGGGAGCTATAGATGTGAGTGGGGCTAAAGAGGTGCCTGCGGGGCATCCCATTGACACCTTTAGAGCAGAGAACGTAGCTCTAGGGAAGGTAGTCGCTGAGTATTATGCTTTGGCAAAAGAGATCAAAGGGGAGGATTGCGAGCGCCCCCTCTCTGAGCTCTTGCTAAGTCTCAGGTCTATCTTCAACCAACTGATGGATGTAGACAAGCACTATCTGCGCAAGGAGTTCCTTCTATTCCCATACTTAGAGCAGCATGGAGTGACTGGACCTCCTGTAGTCATGTGGGGCAAGCACGATGAGGTTAGAAACCTACTTAAGAGTGCCATAGCAGTACTCTCTGGGGAGATCTCAGATATGGCATCCCTGAGAGCTCACATCGTGGAGACCTTTGACCCCGCAGTGGAAATGCTGGACAGCATGATCACCAAAGAGGAGATGATCCTCTTCCCAATGACGCTGGATCTACTGTCGGAGGCTGAGTGGTATCACATCTATCAGGAGACACCAGAGTTTGGATACTGCCTATATGACCCGCAGACTGTATGGCAACCAGACGTGGAAGCGGACGACCTGCACTTTCAGTACGAGAGCCATGATGCCATACGGCTCTCCACGGGTGCTTTTAGTGTCGCGGAACTAGAGGCTCTATTCATCCATCTCCCTATTGATATTACCTTTGTGGACAAAGATGACAAAGTGCGCTTCTACTCTCACAGCCCCAAGCGAGTCTTCGCTCGCAATAGATCCATCATCGGAAGAGATGTACGTATGTGCCATCCGCCAGAAAGTGTCCATGTCGTAGAGACTATCCTTGCAGACTTCAAGAGTGGCCGCCAGAGCTGTGCTAAGTTTTGGATTGGCAACTTCCGTGGGCGATTTATCTATATAGAGTACACAGCTGTGCGTGACCCCGAGGGTAACTATCTAGGGGTCGTTGAGTGCTCTCAAGATATTACTGAGCTACGTCAACTAGAAGGCTCTAGGACTCTTCTGAATTATGACTGATACGACACCTCTCCTCATCACCCCTGAGACCAAAGTGGGGGCGATGCTGGACCGCTACCCAGAGCTCATCGATACGCTTGTATCGCTTTCGGATCGGTATAGAAATCTGACCAATCCGATACTGCGCAAGACTGTAGCACCTCGTACTCCGCTCAGACTCGCAGCTCAGATGGGTGGTGTGGACTTAGCACTACTGGTTAACACGCTACGCCAAGCCGTCGGACAGCCTCCGCTTGACTTGCCAAAGTAGGGTTTATATGTTCGTCCACCTTGGACAAGCTCTAGAAAATGGAGACTCAATCGCAAATCGAAGCGGTTGAGTCTCCTCGTGTTTTGCCAGTAGAGGCATGGAGGTAAAGCAACGCCAACAAACATTTACGCCCCCCTTGTGGGTCGGACAACCTATTCTAGGACCAATACCTCCTCACGGTGGTCCTTAACCATGGCCAATCCGATGAATAACTCTTGGCAAGACCTCTTATGATTCATAGCCCTTGTGTTACGAGTGGTTTGGTCGGGCGGTATAAAGTAATAGGGCTCATAGAACCTATGAACCCTATTGCTAGTGTTAATGTGTCTCTGTCGCTAGAGATTTACACGGCCTGTAATGTCCTTTGGCTGTGCTGGAGTATCCTGGTCTTTGTCGTGAAGCGGTGCATACTTACCTTCTGGAATATCGGATAGGACAAATCCATTGGCTTTACGCGCTGCCACTACATTATCTGAAAGGGCAGTGGCTAGTGCGTTAGCTACTAGGTTAAGTAGCATACTACTAGTATTTGCCACTTTGCAATCCACTGTGACGTCAGCACTTCTCTGAAATAGGATCTTATTATCCTTTGTGGACTTCAGAATGTATTCGATATTCACGTCAATAGTATTGGTAAGTACTATCTTCTGCCACTTATTGATCACAGTGAAAAGTACAGCATCCGCTGTAAACACATTATCAAATGGCTTTAGGTTTCCATCAATAAATAGCTCGGCATCTTCTGCGCTCTCGCTTTGCAATAGCTCTTGGGCTAGGATTGGTGAGAAAACGTAGTATCCTCTTTCTACAAGTGGGTGGAATAGTGAGGCATATACTGCCTCCTTTGCTTCTACCTTATTCGTCTTGTTGATTGGGGGCATGACTAAGATGCTGAGCGGTTTCTGTGCGTATAACTCTTTATATACTTCTCCCTTTTTGGCATAATTATTGGTTAAGCCACATGATGAAAGGAGCAATAGCAAGCTAAGGAGCGAGGCTATTGAAAAGGCTAGTCTATTGTAGTGAGTTTTCATTTTTCAAACTGTTTAATAATCCTTGTGATAAATACTTTGCTTTCTGGGTATAGCTCTACCTCCTTTTTCAGAAGTTTCAGCCCTTCCTCCTTCTTATCTTGCTTGAGTAGGAGGTATCCATATTCGGCACATATTCCTGGCTGTACCATTTTCCTAGTGCCATTTGGAGTATTAATTAAGCGTTCGTAAACCTTAATAAGATATTCCTCGCTTTTTGGGGTCCTATCCTTTGTGAAGGAGTGGACTGCATCATCGTAGTCGTACCAAGAGTAGAGCGTCTTTGTGGTAGCACAACTACTGAGGAGGAGCGTAAGGATTGCTGGTAGTAAAAGTTTTTGTATTCGTTTCATACTTTATCGTAGTTCTATAAGTTTTGTTTTTCTGGTCGATAAAAATACCTTGCCACTGTATAGCACTTTGCCCTCTGTACTCTTGATAGCAATAGAGTAGGTGCCTGGGTTAAGGTAAATTTGTGGTTTCTTGCTTTCGCTCCCCTTTGTGCGTAGTACCACTGCCTCTATAGGGGCTGCGTCGTTAATGGCAACCACAACTGTTTTATTGGCTAAGGCTTTGCTGTCACTTACTATCTTTATATAAGCCTCATCGGACAATCCTCCTGTGGCTGAATTGACAGTGCCACAGGAAAAGAGAGCGAGTGCTAGTATGGCACTCAGTGCGAGGCCAATCCAATTCAAATGCTTCATACCTTATCTTATTTCTTGTACGTAATAATCTGAGAGTTTTGAACCGTCAATAGTTCCTTCCACAATGTTTACTATCGAGAACTCAGTCATTGGAGTGTCTCCTAAGGTCATTTGCACTTCAATGGTGCCTACCTTTTTGCCAGGAAGCTCTATCATGGCCCCAGTCTGTGGATTCTTAACCCTTTTGCCCTTGGCGTAGATGTCAAACCTATCGCCTGCAGCAAGCCCTTGAGAGGCGCCGCCAGCGATGATTGTGCCATCAGAGTCCATAGAGATTATGTAGGTGCGCCAAGGTTTGTCAGCACACTTATTGATGATATTTTCCACTAGCTGGTCAATGGCTGCAGAGATGGCCTTGTCGGCTAGAGAGGCATCGTATCCGCTTACACCGCCCATCCCTAGAGTAGACTTACTAGTGGTATTGGCGTATCCTTTAGCTTCTTCTGAGTAGGTCGCAACCCCTGTTGAAACATCCACTAGTCTAAGGCTCACTCCTGCCTCTACTTGCTGGGTCTTTTTGGCAGATATAAGGCCAACTTCACCTGTAGTCTTTCGTCCAAACTCTGTAACTGAACCAAGAATCACATAGTCTGCTGTTACTTTGTTGTCGTTGTTGCCATCTGCGATCTCTTTGGCAATTGCTTCGGCATCAGAGCGCTCTACTAGAATGAATTTGCCAGAGGCAATTAGTTTGGCGGTCAAGATATCTTGGGCCTGCTTAGCGATGGGATCATTTTCACGATCGTAGAAGATGCCCTTGCCATATTGGGTTTCATTGGAAAATCTTCCGATAGCAACCTTCCATTTTAGGCTTCTTCCTTCCGCCTCCTGTCCATAGAGGTGCAACCCTCCTGACAGAAGAAGTAAACAAGCTATCCATACGCGATACGATACACTTCTCATAGTCAATTTACTATATGTTTATGTTTCTAAAACCTGCGTGCAAGTTACTACTTTTTTTGAAATAGCGATGTTAAATTTCTAACTAATTCAGAGTAATCTACTAGCAACCATGTCGCTGTGTGCTATTCATCGCACTGCCTACGGGTAATAATCTCCTCTATGAGGTCTGATTTGTGTTAGGTAACCGAGCGATTGGCGAGTTTGTAACTGAGTGATGGCTTAGTTACAAACTTGGCAAATGTTAAGTTACAAACTCACTGATTGCTTAGTTACAAACTCGGCTGGAGCCTCTGTATGGTATTGTATATCAATGAGTTGGAAGAGTCCTTTTCTCTGGCTCTAGGAGTGCCACTGCCGTGTATGGTAGCGAGCAGGGCTTACGCTTTTGGGTAAACTCTTCCTAATGCGCAACACCCTGTTGGAGCGGGGGTAGTATTCTTGGATTCGGAAAATTATGTGTACTTTTGTGCCGTATTATAGGGAGTTTATTGATAAAGGCACTAAGTATGGAGTACAATAGAGAGGCAGAAGGGATATTGCAGCGAATCGATAAGATGGCTGATGATTTGCAGCGACTTCGTAGGGAGGTGGCCCAGCTCCTTGTGAAGCATACGGAGCTCTGTGCTGAGAGTGGGGCGACGAAGGTAGTAGAGGAGGAGCCTACTACTGGTGAGCGATCGGGGATCTCATGTATCTCGAGCCTTGAGGAGCTATATGCTCGCGACTTTGAGAGCGACGATGAGCCTACGGAGAGTGCCCCTATTGCTTTTGAGCCGATGACAGAGCCAATGGCCAAAACTACCGAGGAGCCGACTGTGGCGCCGGTGAAGAGTGAGGGGAAGAAGGGCGACTCGCTTGATGAGCTTTTCGTCACTGCTGGTGGGGAAGAGGCGATGGAGGAGCTTTTTGAGGTTCGAAAGGGGTTTGACCTCCTTCCTAATCTCACGATAGCGGATCGCTATCTCTATGCTAATGAGCTTTTTTATGGCAATCAGGCGGAGCTGGATGAGATGCTAGCTGATATTGAGCGTCTGAGCGACATTGCTCATGTGGAGAGCTACCTCTATGATGTACGGAAGCTGAGTAAGGATGAGGAGGTGGTGCAGCACCTTCTGGAGTTTATCAAGGAGCATCGATGTAAGTAAAGGGTTATGGCTTATCCACTGACGGTGATTCCTACGCCTGTAGGAAATATGGAGGATATCACCTTGAGGGCTTTGCGACTGCTCAGGGAGGCGGATATGGTCTATGCCGAGGATACGCGGACTACTGCCAAGCTCTTTCAGGCACACGGGATAGAGACAGCACTGAAGAGCTTTCATATCCACAATGAGCATTCGGTGGCCTCGGAGTTGGCGGATCGTGTGGCGCACGGTGAGCGGGTGGCTTTGGTCTCTGATGCGGGGACTCCTGGTATTTCCGACCCTGGGTTTATGGCTGTAAGGGCTTGTCTCGAAAGGGGGTTGGAGGTGACATGTCTGCCAGGACCTACGGCGTTTGTGCCAGCTTTGGTTGGCTCTGGCTTGCCTTGCGAGCGCTTTTTCTTTGAGGGTTTTCTGCCGAATAAGAAGGGGCGTAAAACTAGGATTGAGGCGCTTTTGGAGCGGGAGGTGACGACGGTGCTTTATGAATCGCCAAAGCGACTAGTGAAGCTACTGGGGGAGTTGCAAGAGATATTGGGGGGTGACCGCCAAGTGGTGGTGGCACGGGAATTGAGTAAGAAGTTTGAGGCGTACCACCGTGGAAGTGTGGTGGAGCTTCTAAGCTATTTTCAGGAACATGAGCCACTAGGAGAGATAGTGGTGATGGTCGCACCGCAGGAGAAGCGGGAGAGCGTCCATGTGAATAAGTATAAAGAGCAAAATTTTAGATAACAAACAGTATGAAACATCTATTTTCATTGGCGACTATCGCCACAATTGTTATAGTTAGTTTATCATCTTGTGATGGTAAGGGCTCGTCGTATGCCAAGCTACAGCAAAGCTACGACTCTCTGATGGTCCAGAATACTCGTAGCCAGCAGGAGCTGGAGAGTGTGCTGGGTCTGGTGATGGATGTAGAGCAGGAGATTGGGAGGGTATCGACCGCTGAGAATAAGCTCCGTGTGGGGCAGGCTAGTGGTGAATTTACGGAGAATGACCGTGAGCAACTCCTATCGGATATCCGCTCTATGACCACCTCTTTGGAGCGAAATAAGGAGGAGCTGGCAAGAAAGGTAGAGGACCTGAAGCGTAAGGATATCAATATCGCAGCGCTCAATAAGAAGATCAATATGCTACAGCAGCAGATCGTGCAGAAGGAGAATGTCATTGCACAGATGACTCAGCTACTCGCCTCTAAGGACTCTCTGATCCTACTGCAAGGAAGAAGGATCTCGGAGCTGGATGAGACCACTGGTGCGCAGGAGACTGCTATTGCTCTGCAGGATAAGACTATATCGGATCAGGATAGGAAGCTACATAGAGCTTACTACTGCTTTGGTACGCATGAGGAGCTGAAGGAGCAAAAGATCATTGAGAGCCGCTTCTTGCGCTCTGATAAGGTGCTACCTGAGGGCTACAATAGGGATTACCTTATCACGATTGATATCCGTGAGGTGAAGGAGATACCTCTATTCGCGCCTAAGGCTAAGGTGCTTACTGAGCACCCAAGTAGTTCTTACGAATTGATTAAGGATGGTAATAAGAATATGGTCCTTAAGATTAAAAACGCTGAGAGCTTCTGGAGCGTAAGTCGATACCTGGTGGTGCAGGTCAATCCATAAGCTGAGTGTGTACAAGACTATACTGATAGACCTAGACGATACGCTCTGGGCTACGCAGACAAATAATAAGGAGGCTATCCATCAGCTCTACCTCGAGGAAGGGTGGGCTGGTGGATACGACTCTTTTGATCATTTTTGGTCTCTCTACTGGCCGTGTAATGAGTCGCTCTGGCACCGGTACCGGCATTCGGAGATAACTAAGTACGAGCTCACTATTGAGCGATTTCGTCGACCTCTTGAGGCTATACGGCATTTTACTGAGGAGGAGATCCTTCGCTTTAATGAGCGCTTTCTGTATCTCTCTTCTCGTAAGACGGGTGTAGTGGAGGGGGCTATTGAGCTACTCCAATACCTTAAATCGCTCTACAAGGTGGTCGTGGTCTCCAATGGCTTTACTGAGGTGCAGTGGCGAAAGATGGAGGTCTCAGGTATCGCTCCTTTTATAGATGTGACGGTATTGAGTGAGGAGGTGGGTATCAGTAAGCCGTATAAAGGAATTTTCGACCAAGCACTCAGCCGAAGCCATACTCGAAGAAGTGAGGCGATTATGATAGGCGATAGCTGGGATGCTGATATATTGGGAGCGCAAAATGCCAAGCTACCAAGCATCTGGTTCAATCCTTCGCAGCTCCCTTTACCTGAGCAGGTACTTCGCTATCCAGTCACTGAGGTGGCGCACCTTGATGAAATTCCTACTTTGCTAAGGCGAATGTTATGAAGAATAAGATACTACTCCCTGCGCTTTTGCTCCTATCTCTGATGATGATGAGTGGTGTGGAGCCTCATAGACAAGCCCGCGAGCTTCCCGATGAGGTGCCTGTGGCTGTGGTGGATAGTTGCGCCTTGCTCTACAGCCAGTTAGGGTTGGAAGGCAAGGTGAGTCCTAAGGTGTTCCGAACGGCCTACCAGGGGTATCACAAGGTGACGCAACGCCAAAAGGAGCTCCTTACACTCATAGACTTCACTAAGCCCTCTAATAGTACGCGCCTCTACGTAATGGATATGGCCAAAGGTACGATACTCTTTGAGAGCGTAGTGGCACATGGCAAGAATAGCGGTGCCCTCTACGCCACCGACTTCTCCAATCGGAGCAATAGCCACCAAAGCTCTCTCGGTTTTTACCTTACAGGGGAGACCTATGGTGGAAGTAACGGGTACTCTCTTCGCTTGGATGGCCTTGAAAAGGGGTTCAATGACAATGCGCGGGCTCGTGCTATCGTAATTCACGGCGCTAGGTATGCCGATCCAGCTCTCTGTAGAGGGGGACAACGACTAGGACGTAGCTTCGGTTGCCCTGCCCTACCAGAGCCACTTAATCGCCCTATTATCGACACGATCAAAGGAGGTAGCGTCCTCTTTATCTACGCCGAAGATCCCCAATACCTCTCTCGCAGTCAGTTTGTAGGAGAGATAGAGCCAGCACACCTTAGTTAGCTATGGAGTATCTATTCGTCGCCTTAGGTGGAGCTGTAGGAGCTATGTCTAGGTATGGGCTCTCCACGCTCTGGGTTACGCATATCAGTGCTGCCCCCTCTTGGGGCGGTACACTACTTGTCAACGTCGTAGGTGGCTTCCTTATCGGCCTCTTTTATGCCCTTTCCCAGCAACAAGGAACCTGGTGGAGTGCCAGTAGCCTGCTATTGATTACCGGGTTTTGTGGAGGCTTTACCACCTTCTCCACCTTCGGGCTAGAGCTCTTCCACACCCTCTCCCATGGGCAATATCTCACCGCCATTCTTTACGTACTCCTCTCAGTGCTTCTCACACTCCTAGCAGTCGCTGGAGGCATCTATGTGGTTGGTCTCAAGCATTAACCAGTAGAGTAGAAAGATAATATAAACCGCTACCCCTAAAGGTAGCGGTTTCATAGATATGCTTTTGAGAGAGGGGATTACTCCTCCTCGTCGGTGTGGTGAGCTTCGATGAGTGCCTCTTGGATATCTCCAGGCACTAGTTCGTAGCTTGCAAAAGCCATAGTGAAGGACGCTCTACCACCGGTAAGCGAACTGAGGGCAGTGGAGTAGTTGGATAGCTCCTTTAGAGGTACCTTAGCCTTGATCTCCTCATAGTCAGCCTTACTCTCCATACCCATGATGATGCCCCTGCGACCTTGCATGTCACTCATCACATCACCCATGTAATCGGCAGGCACCGCTACCGTCACGTCATAGATAGGCTCCAGAATCTTAGGTGCTGCATTGCGGAAAGCCTCATTGAAGGCGTTGCGACCCGCTAGCATAAAGGAGACCTCATTGCTATCTACAGGGTGCATCTTACCATCATAAACGATCACACGCACGTCACGGGCATAAGAGCCGGTTAGTGGCCCTTGCTCCATACAGCCCATAATACCCTTGAGGATAGCTGGCATAAAGCGAGCATCGATACTACCGCCCACGATACTATTCACAAAGACCAGCTTACCACCCCACTCGAGAGGGATTTCCTGCGTCTCCTTAGGATTGATCTTAAATTCCTGGCCATTGAACTTATAGACACTCTGCAAAGGTTGCCCCTCCGTATAAGGCTCTAGGATCAGGTGTACCTCCCCAAATTGCCCCGCGCCACCTGATTGCTTCTTGTGACGATAATCGGCACGGGCCGTCTTCGTGATGGTCTCACGATAAGGGATGCGTGGCTCAAGGTACTCAATCTCAATCTTCTCATTATTCTCCAAGCGCCATTTGAGCGTACGGAGGTGGAACTCTCCCTGTCCGTAGACAATCAATTGGCGGAGCTCCTTGCTATGCTCAATGATCCAGGTAGGATCCTCATAATGCATTCGATAGAGTGCCTCCGTCATCTTCTCAGAGTCTGCCTCATTCACCGCCTTAATCGCCCTGCGGTACTTAGGTGCTGGATACTCCATTGGTGGGAAGGTATAGCTCACCCCCTTGGCATTGAGCGTATTTCCCACACGCACATCCTTCAGCTTC
This sequence comes from uncultured Porphyromonas sp., assembly GCA_900554935.1. Taxonomy (GTDB): domain Bacteria; phylum Bacteroidota; class Bacteroidia; order Bacteroidales; family Porphyromonadaceae; genus Porphyromonas_A. The sequence continues at coordinate 7,581 of USJF01000008.1, read as the reverse complement.
ACCACCGCGCCGATATCCCCAGCGTGGAGTGTCGAAACCTTAGTGCGGTTACCCCCTTGAGGTGCAAAGAACTGAGTGAGACGCTCCTTCGATTCATTACGGTCTTGATTCACAAGGTCCACTCCCTCCGTTAGCGTACCACTCACCACCTTGAAGTAATCCACCTGCCCGATATGAGGCTCCATAGCACTCTTAAAGAAATAGAGCGATACAGGGGCATTTTCATCCGGCTTCACCTCCGTGCCATCGCTCGCCACGATAGGCTTCACCTTTTCCGTTGTAGGTACTACATTGCCGAGGAATTCCATCGTCCTCCTCACGCACATATCCTTACCAGCGCTCACGCAGAATACAGGGTACATATCCCTATTGATAAGGCCTTGGCGGATTCCCTCACGCATCTCATCCTCTGTCAGTGTGCCGAGCTCAAAGAACTTCTCCATCAGCGTCTCATCATTCTCCGCTGCCGCCTCGATCAGAGCTTGCTGATACTCCTTCGCCTTGTCCATCAGCTCTGCTGGTATCTCCAGCACCTCAGGCTTGCCACCCTCAGGTCCCCACTGATAGAGCTTCATCTTCAGTACATCCACGATCTGATTGAAGTTAGGTCCAGTCGTCACTGGAAATTGCACCGCCACCACCTTCGTACCATAGTGCTCTTGTAGCTGATGATAGCTATTCTCAAAGTCGGCCTTCTCGTGGTCTAGCTGATTGATAATAAAGATGACAGGCTTCTGAAAGCGTCGGGTCTGCCTAAATTGATTGATCGTACCCACCTCCAGACCCTGCTGAGCATTGATCACCATCAGGGCACAGTCCGTCACATAGAGCGCACTCACCGTACCGCCGATAAAGTCATCCGAGCCCGGACAGTCTATAAAATTGAGCTTTTTATCTTGCCACGGTACAGAGAAAATACTTGTAAATACAGAGTAGCCATAATCCTTCTCCACAGGGAAGTAGTCACTCACCGTATTGCCAGCCTCCACTGTACCGCGGCGCTGGATAGCGCCAGCCTCATAGAGCATCGCCTCTATCAAGGTCGTCTTACCCGAGCCCGAGCTACCGAGTAGAGCGATGTTGCGGATCTCATTAGTCTGAAATTCCTTCATGTTGTTCGTTTTTAGATGGTTTGTATATTCTTGGTTTGGTTAGTTTTTTTCGTTGGGAAAGAGTCCAAGTACCCAGCCTTCCGGCCTCCTGATGATGCTTTTTCCTTCCGCTCCACAAGTTACCTAAATTTTACGATACTACCAACCCCCTCCAATACTCCGACGCTACAAGCAAGGTACGTGAGTCCCGCCGGTCTTCGATCGGGGCTAGCTGCGTGGCACTCTTAGGGCGCTCGCCGAGGCCCTTCCTCGCTCGTCTAGAACTGAGTTCGAAACTCCGCATTTGATTAGTTCGAAACTCCGCATTTGATTAGTTCGAAACTCAGTGACAGCGGAGTTTGTAACTCCGCACTTACGAAGTTACAAACTTGACAAGACCTTTATCCCTATAGTAATTATAAAAACAGTTAATTCTATTCATTTCATGTATCAATCCATCCCTATAGACATGGTAGATTCCCTACTTTTTTCTACCTTTGCGACCTACTTTTGCCCTTTCTTCTTCGCAGAGGATGCAGCGGGAGAGAGGACCAATCCAATGAGATATTACATATCACCTTACTCAAAAAGAAGTATGAATAGATTGAAACAAAGGAATGCTCTCAGAGAGCTACGAGGCCTATACATAGTAGGTCTGCTATTCCTATTGCTACCTATTTCCCTACAAGCTAGCACTGGCTCCCTACCCACTTCCGAAGGGTACACCGAGCTACAAGCCGACGGGAAGAAGGTGGTCAAGGGAATCGTCCTTGACGACCTTGGCGAGCCACTTCCAGGCGTCGGGATCCGCATCAAAGGGATGCAAGGGGCGTGGGCTACCAATGGATACGGACGCTTTCAGGTCCCTGTGACGAAAGATCGTGTACTGATGAGCTTCTCCTTCGTAGGCTTCAAGACCATCGAGCAAGAGGTCAAAGCGGGGGAAGAGGTCACCATACAGATGGTAGAGGATGCCGACCTCCTCGAGGAAGTGGTAGTCACCGGCTATATGACCAAAAGCAAAAATAGCTTTACCGGTTCCCAGACCACAGTAGATCAAAAGCAGATCATGAGCATCGGCACCAAAAATATCTTGCAGAGCTTGGAGGCCTTCGTCCCAGGTATGGTCTCTATAGAGAATAGTGCTATGGGATCCAACCCCAATGCCAAGCAAGAAATCAATATCCGTGGGCGTGCCACTTTCGAGGGCAAGGCCAATATGCCTGTATTCGTGGTAGATGGCTCCATCGTCTCTAGCGACTTCGTTTTTGATATGGATATGAACGAGGTAGAGAGCGTCACGGTACTTCGCGACGCCTCCGCCACCGCTCTCTATGGAGCTAAGGGCTCCGCTGGCGTCATCGTCATCACCACCCGAAAGATAGAGGGAGGTAAGCTCAAGCTCCGCTACAATGGCACCGTGCGTACCTCTTTCCCCGACCTCTCAGACTACCACCTACTCAATGCGTCGCAAAAACTAGAGTACGAGCGTCTGGCAGGGCTTTATGACGACAAAGACCCAGAACGTCGGTACGACCTTGAGAGGAGATATGCTACCCTTGCTTCGGAAGTAGCCAGAGGGGTGGATACCGACTGGCTTGCAAAGCCACTGAGGGTGGGAGTTTCGCAAAACCACAATATCAATGTGGATGGAGGCGACGACTATGCCCGCTACAGCCTTGGGCTACGCTACGGAAAGGACGCAGGTGTGATGAAGGGCTCCGGTAGAGACCGCCTCAACTTTACCTTCAACCTCTCTTACAGCCGAGAGAACCTCTTCTTCGTCTCCAATCTAGCGCGTGTGGGCTTCGTCCAAAGCTACGACTCCCCTTATGGAGACTTTTCCAACTTCGTCAATGCCAATCCCTACGATAGCCCATACGACCATACAGGCGAATTGAGGCAGCTACTTAATCACGACCTCCCCAATCCCCTCTATGAGGCATCCGTGGGCAATAAGAGCAACTCTAGCAGTATGGACTTCTTCAATACCACTACGCTGCGTATCTGGCTAGGAGACTTCCGAATTGATGGTGATGCTACCCTCCAGAGAGCTCGCTCCAATAGCCTCCGATTCCTATCTCCAAGGTCGGGCGAATTTGCTAAAATCAATAACCTAAGCCAGAGAGGAAGTCTCTCAGAGACTTTCCGTAGATCCACTGACTTTGCCGCTAAGCTTATGCTTTCGTACAATAAGAATGTGATCGACGATCTTTTCCTCAGCGTGATGGGGGGTAGCAATATCGAGTATCGCTCTTCGCAGCTCTCTAGCTACTCTTCGATTGGATACTTCTCCGAGAAGTTGGCAGACCCAGGTTTTTCCTCTGGCTACAAGGCAGGTGGCCGACCCACTAGTAGCGACGAAGTGATCACAGGCGTAGGCTTTTTCCTCAACCTCAATACCATCTACAAGGAGCGCTACTTCCTCGACTTTATCTACCGCTATGAGGGCTCATCCCTCTTCGGTAAGAATACTCGCTTCGCCCCATTTTGGTCGGCAGGAGCAGGGTGGAATATCCATAAAGAGCCCTTTATGGAGGGGGCCAATGTAGAGCTTCTCAAGCTAAGGATCAGCACTGGGTACCTCGGCAATGTCTCTTTCTCACCTTACCAGGCACTTACTACCTATCAGTATGGAGAGCGATTTACCTACGTGAAGGGGGCTGGTGCCGTACCTATCACTATCGGCAACCCCGATCTAAGGTGGGAGCGCACGATGAATAACAACCTTGGGCTGGACCTCAATATCTTCAACGGTCGCTGGGATATGTCGCTCGATCTCTATTGGAAGATTACCGATAATCTACTCCTTGACGTGACCAAGGCACCTTCTGTGGGTGTACAAACCGCCAAGCAAAATGTGGGTATGATCGAGAATAGAGGAATTGAGCTAAGTACTAGGGTGATCCCTATCCGCACGAAGGATTGGAATTGGACCCTTTCCCTAACCGCCTCCCACAACCAAAATAGGATACGAAAAATCAGCAACGCTCTCAAGGCCCAAAACGAAAAGAATATGGCTAAGAACGAGGCTGGTAGACCACTGCCTATCTATGTGGAGGGCGAGTCCCTTACTACTCTAAAGGTGGTGCCCTCGGCCGGGATTGACCCCGCCACAGGCAAGGAGATCTACATCAAGCGCGATGGCTCATTTACCTTTGACTACGACCCAAGGGACAAGGTACTCGTGGGTGATACCTCTCCTATTGTCTCGGGGATGCTCAGTTCGTACCTCACCTATAAGGGCTTCTCATTCACTGCAGGGCTTAGATATCAGCTAGGGGCAATGGACTACAATACCACCCTCGCTAGCCGAGTAGAGGGATCAGACCCTAAGAAGAATGCCGATGTACGTGTCTTCAAAGACCGATGGACAAAGCCAGGGAACAAGGCATCCTATAAGAATATAGCCGACGCCACTGTACCTATGCAGACCACTCGCTTCGTATCGGTGCACAACTTCCTAGAGCTTAGCTCTCTCTCAATCGCTTATGACTTTAAGCCGATCGACCTAAAGTATTTCAATATCCGTAACCTTCGCCTCGAGCTGATGGCCAATGATATCTTCCACTACTCTAGCATCAAGCAGGAGCGTGGACTATCCTACCCTTATGCGAGGTCGGTGGAGATGACTATACGTTTTACCCTTTAATGAAGTTAGGAGATAATGATGAAAAAGAATAGTATACACCTCCTCCTCACAGCTTTGCTATTGCTCTCGGGTACCCTTGTGGGTTGCAATAAGTTTCTCGACGTACAGCCCAAGGGTACATTGCCGGAGGATATGCAGTTCAGCGACGAGCAAGGATTCAAGGATGCCCTCTATGGCGTTTACTCGCTGATGGGGGACAAAGCACTTTATGGCGAGAATCTTACCTACGGATTTGTGGATAAGCTAGGGCAGATGTTTGAATACTTCAATACCTCAAATCCCGATAATGAGATCACCAAGTATCAGTACACCCACCTCAATGTCCGTCCAAGGATAGACGAGATTTGGGCTTCGCAATACTACACCATTGCAGCGGTCAATCTCATCATCGAGCATGCTGAGGCGACCGATCTCACAGGTGAAACCATGGATATCATCAAGGGTGAAGCTTATGCCCTTCGTGCCTTCCTGCACTTCGACCTAGCTCGTCTATTCTGCGTCCGCTACGCTGACCGCAGTGGCAAGAGTGGTATCCCTTATGCCTTTGTGGCGGATCAAAATAATAAGGAGCTTTTTGATATTGAAGAGGTCTATAAAAATATCCTTGCTGACCTCGACAAGGCTGAAGCACTTTTGCAGAATGATAATACCCTCAATGCACCGCTAGGTCTTTCCAAAGACCCCTATTACGATGAGCGCTTCTCAGAGCTCAATAAATATGCGGTGATGGCACTCAAAGCACGGGTCTACTATACGATGGGCGATATGACTCGCGCGGCAGAATATGCTCGAAAGGTCATTGGTGCCGACGTGGTAGGGAATGCCGACACTGAGAGGGTGAAGCCCCTTGCTCTTGCCAAGCCTAGTGAGTTCCGGTCGGTAAAGGACTTCCCTGGTACTGGTGAGATCATCTTTGGCATCTACGCTGATAAGCAGGCACAGAATATCTACGACCTCTTCCGAAGTAATCCTTACTCAGGCAATTTTACTGAGGCGCGGAAAGACCTCAAGGCACTCTACGAGACCGATAGATTTACCGCCACCAATACCGACCTACGCTACGCAGCCTACTATAAGGAGGAGAGCAAGGGCACCTTTGGTTTTATCAGATTCATAGAGGACGAAAGTGCTCTGAAACTCAAGGCTTTTAGAGGTATTCCTCTAATACGCCTTCCCGAGATGTACTATATCCTCTCAGAGAGCCTGTACGACACCAATAAGGAAGAGTCCATCAAGCTACTCAATGAGGTGCGTGCTAGCCGAGGGCTAGAGCCTATTGCAGAGGCTACCGTGGAGACCAAGGATAAGTATATCCAAGAGATGATAAGGGAGCGGATGCGGGAGATGCCGGGAGAGGGGCAGGTCTTCTTCGCTAGCAAGCTCTACAACCTTCCTATCTTGGCTCGCAATGGCAAAGATAATATCCAACCATCGGAGGAGGTCTATGTGCTACCTTGGCCTGAGGCCGAGAAAGAGTTTGGTAACATAAAGAAATAAAGCAAACGATATGAAAAGTACATTATATAAGTCACTGCCACTCATCACCTCAGCTATCTTATTCTTCACAAGCTGTAGCTCCCCAATGGGTAATATGGTATCTGAGATAGGGCTATCGGCAGATGGGGCATACCACGGAGAGACTAAGATCTACTTCGACCAAAAGTCTCAAGCAGATACCATCATCCATTACTCCTTTGGTCCAAACCCATTGGAGGTGCAAAAGTATGAGGTGAAAATACCTCTTAGGGTACTAGGCGACAAGTCAGAGCAGGCTCGCAGCTACAAGGTATCTATCATTAAGGATAAGTCTACGGCGGAGGCGGGGAAGCACTTCACCCCACTTCAAGAAGTCTATCACTTTAGGGCAGGGGAGTATACCGATACCCTCCGTATCGAGCTACTTCGTAACGAACTATCTGCTGATAATAATAAGCCTGTAACTCTCTCTATTTCCCTTGAGGGAACGAGTGATTTGCCTGTGGCTTTTGAGCGGCAGAATCACTGCACCATCTCCTTTGATAACTACCTATCTGAGCCTTACTTTTGGGGATATTTTCAGGGTATCTATTGGGGTAGTTACAATCGTTTAGAATACCTTAAACTGCTTGAGTACTACGACCATGACCCGGTAACCTTAGAAAAAGCACTTATGGATGCAAAATATATGGAACTCATCATCAATATGAAAGCAGTGCGGGACTATTTCCTAGCACATCCGGAGTATGGGATTAAAGATATCCCAGACTTATCAACTTCGATTCCATTTGACGAATAAGATAGAAATGATTGTGTGCTAAGTAGACCCAGATTGAGACACCCGCTCCATAAAAAGAGCGACTTTGTATCGAGCTATAAATCAATGGGTTGTCAATGCAAAAGTCGAGTTTGTAACTGAGCAATCGTCGACTTACAAACTGGCTGATCACTGAGTTACAAACTAAGCCAACGCCGAGTTACAAACTGGCTAATCACTGAGATAGATACACGCCGATTGCCTACGTGCAACGGTCTCTGAATAATAATGAATGACTATGAATAGATTAAATATCCTATTTTATTTGGCTATAGCATTAGCTCTTACCTCCTGCTTTAAGGACCATAGTAGAGGAGCGGATATAGCAATTTCGGAGTTGACCGCCAAAGGGACGCTAGATGAGATATACCGAAGTGGTCAAGGACAAACCCTTACTATTCCTTGTCCGGAAATAGAGATAAAGGGTGCTGATAAGCCTCTGACCTACTCTTGGGAGGTGAATTACAAGGAGGTGTCTAAGGAGAAGGACCTTGCTTTCCCCTGCCATCAATTTGGGCTCTTCCCATTGCGCCTCAAAGTGACGA